>JANJTY010000067.1 GCA_024710865.1 Lysobacteraceae bacterium
GCGGCCTTGCCGTCGACGTTGGAGAACACGGGCTGGCCCTCGACCTTGCCGGAGCCGGGCGTCCACTCGCTCAGGCCGCGTGCCTGCAGCTCGATGCGCTTGGCCTCGGGGAATTCGGATACCGGCGTGGGCGCGGCGAAAGCCGGCGCGGCGCAGCAGGCCGTCGCCAGGACGGCAAAGCGGGTAAGACGCATGACAACTCCCCCTGAAAGAGCGCTCGTGTGTGTGGGTCGCAGTGGTTGCTGTGCCGGGTTTCCCCTCACTTCCGCCCGCCATCCGGCCTTGGGCAGGCCTTGACAACAGCGTATGCCTCGCGCTCGCGTCCCGCAAGCGCTTCAATGCGCCCATCGGGCCAGCGCAGCCGCACGCGGGCGGGGCGCTGCCCACCCAGCCCGATGTGCAGGCGTGGATCGGCGCTGCCCTGGTAACCCGAGCCGGCACGCAGCGCGCGGCGCAGGGTTCCGTTCGCGGTCTCCACCTCCAGCTCCGCGCCGACCGCCGGCGCGCCGCAGGCCAGGGCCGCCACGCCCAGCCAGGCGCCGGCCTCGCCCTGGTTGCGGTAGAGCCGGGCGCGGTCGTTGCTGTAGGTCACCAGCAGGTCGAGGCGACCGTCGTCGTCGAAATCGATCGGCAGCAGGGCCCGCCCCACGCGCGGCACGGCCGGGTCGCCCAAGGCCGCCGACGGCGCCTCGCTGAAGCGGCCACGGCCGTCGTTGAGGAAGAGCTGCGCGGGCTGGCGGTAGCTCAGCGCATCGTTGAGCGCGGCGATGTTGTCCTGCACGTCGCCATTCACGACGAACAGGTCGAGGTCGGCGTCGTTGTCGAAATCGGCCAGCGCGACCCCGAAACCCAGTACCGGAAACGAGGGTCCGAACAGTCCGGCCGTGCGGGTGCCGTAGCGGAACCCCTGCGCGCCGCCCAGGTAGAGGGCATTCGCCTCCAGGCTGAGGTTGGTGACGATGAGGTCCTCGAAGCCGTCGCCGTCGACATCGCCGGCGTCGACGCCCATGCCGGCCTCGCTGCGTCCGTCCTCGTTGTAGGCCACGCCGAGCAGCAGGCCCTGCTCCTCGAAACGGCCCTGGCCGTCGTTCACGTAGAGGAAGTTGGGGGTGGAATCGTTCGCGACGTAGAGGTCGAGATCGCCATCGCGGTCGAAGTCCAGCGCGATCGCGCCCAGGCCCTTGCCGGCGGAGAGGAAGCCGGCGCGCTCGGTGGCGTCCTCGAAACGGCCTCCGCCGAGGTTGCGGTAGTAGCGGTCGCGTGCCGGCGGGTAGGCATCCGGGTGGCAGTAGAGCCCGAGCCCGCTGCTGCGCTGGCTGCAGTCGCGGTGGGTTTCGGGGGTGAACTGCAGGTAGTTGACCACGTAGAGGTCGAGCCAGCCGTCGCCATCGGCGTCGAACAGCACGGCGCTGCTGCTCCAGGCCGGATCGCCCACGCCGGCGCGCCCGGTGATGTCCTCGAAGCGGCCGCCGCCGAGGTTGCGGTAGAGGCGGTTCTGGCCGAGCTGGGTGAGGTAGAGGTCGACCCGGCCGTCGCCGTCGACGTCGCCCGCCACCGCGCCCTGGCCGTAACCGGTGCGCGCCTGCAGTCCCGACTCGGCGCTGACGTCGGCGAAGCGTCCGTCGCCGAGGTTGCGGTAGAGGGCATGGCCACCCGACTCGCCCTGGAAACCCGGCAGGGGCCCGGACTGGACCAGGAACAGGTCCATGCGACCGTCGCCATCGAAATCCAGCACGGCGCCGCCGGCACCCATGGTCTCCGGCAGGTAGCGCTTGCCGCTGCCGCCGTGCACGTGGACGAAGTCGATCCCGGCCGCCTCGGTGACGTCGACGAAGCGCGGCCGCTCGGTAGCTCCGGCCGCGCCGGCGGCGACGACGAGCAGTGCCGCGAGACCCAGGACGGTGCGGCTCATCGCGCGCCCGCCGCGGCTTCGAGGCGATCGGCTTCGGCGCGCAGCCGCTGCGCCTCGCGCGCCTCGCCGCGCCGCGCGTGCGCCTCGGCCATGAGGCGCAGGCCGGCGGTGCTTGTGGGGTCCAGGGCAAGCGACTGACGCGCTTCGAGCAGCACGCCGGCGTGGTCGCCGTCCTCCAGCAGGAGCGTCGCCAGTTCGCGGCGCACCGCGGCATCGGCCGGATTGACCACCAGGTACTGGCGCCGGTTCTCGATCCGCTCGCGGCGCGCGACGCCGGCGGCGAACACCTGCAGCTGCGCCTGCGCCTCCTGCAGGCGGCCGCTGCGCCGCAGCAGGCCGCCGAGGGCGTAGCTGGCCGCCGGGTGCGTGGGGGCGCGCTGCAGGATGGCACGGTAGCCGCGCTCGGCCGCCTCGGCATCGCCGGCGGCTTCCTGCAGGCGGGCCAGCAGCAGGCGCGACTCGAGGTCCTCGGGATCCGCGACTACGGCCGCCTGCAGGATCGGCCGTGCCGGTTCATCCTGGCCGAGCTGCACCAGGGAACGCCCGAGCAGTCCGTTCGCCCCGGCGAAATCCGGCGCGATCGCCAGCACCGCGCGAAGCTCGTCGACCGCGCCCGCGAGATCGCCGCCTTCCAGGCGGCAGCGCGCGCGGTCGTAGCGCAGCGCCGGGGTCTGCGGCTGCAGCGCGATGGCGCGATCCAGCCACGCGATCGCGGCCCGGCACTGGCCCGCCATGGCGTACGCGGTGGCCAGGGCGTGCAGCCAGTTCACCTGCGCCGGGCGGCGCTGCACCGCACGCAGCAGGTGCTGCTGCGCCTCATCGAGGGCGAAGCGTCGCACCAGCAGCACGCCGAGCAGGTAGTCGATCGCGGGTCGCTCCGACGCGCGCGGCAGGTTGCGGCGCAGGATGCGCTCGGCGCGATCGAGCTCGCCCGCCTCGATCAGCGCCAGCAAATCCTGCGGCGACAGCCGGCCTTCCGCGCCCGCGCCCGCCTGTGCCTGCGCCGGCGGCAGGGCCGCGAGCGAGCACGCCAGCGCCAGCGCCAGCGCCAGCGCCAGCAGCAGGCTAGCGATACTCGAGGTCGACATAGCGCCCGCGCAGGTCGAGTTCGCCGCTCTGCTCTTTCCCGTCCGGCCAGCGCAGGCGCCAGCGCAGCGGGCCGGCCGCATCGCCCAGGCCGACGTGCAGGCGCAGGTCGCGCTGGGTGAGGAAGCCGCCGCCGCTGAGGACATGCCGAAGCTGCCGCCGTCCCGCGGCCTCGATGTCGAGGCGGGCCCCGATCGCGGCGCGGTTCGCGGCCGGACCGCGCAGGCGGAAGCCGACCCAGCCAGCGCCAGAGCCCTGGTTCTGCAGCAATTCAAAGCGCCCGCGCGCGTTGAACACGGCCAGGTCGACGCGCCCGTCGTTGTCGAAATCGCCGGCCGCCAGGCCACGACCGGAACGGTGAGGCTCGAATCCCGGCCCGGCCGCCGCCGTCGCTTCGCTGAATCGCCGGCCTGCCTCGTTGCGGAACAGCTGACGCGGCTGCAGGTAGCTCAGGGTCGACTCGAAGGCGTCGATGTTGTCGATCGGGTGACCGTTGGCGATGGCGTAGTCGAGATCGCCGTCGGCATCGGCATCGAAGAACTGCACGCCCCAGCCGACGTGGCGGAAGGAGGGCTCGGTCAGTCCGAACGCGGCGGTCGCGTCCTCGTAGAGCAGATCGCCGCGGTGCAGGTAGAGGGTGTTGCTCTCCATCGAGTAGTTCGTGACCAGGACATCGCCGCGGCCGTCGCCGTCGACATCGCCGAAGTCGACCCCCATGCCGGCCTCGGCCAGGCCGCGCGCGTTCAGACCCGCGCCGGAGATCAGGCCCTCGTCGTTGAAGCGGCCCTGGCCATCGTTGCGATAGACCCGGTTGAGGCTGCCGTCGTTGGCGACGTAGATGTCGAGGTCGCCATCGTCGTCCAGGTCCACCAGCAGCACGCCGAAGCCGCGGTCCTCGTCGCCCTGGTGGATGCCGCGCGCGGCGGCCTCGTCGCGGAAACGGCCGCGCCCGTCGTTGATGTAGAGCGAGTCGACCTCGCCGCGGAAGGCGCTGGGGTTGCAGTAGGCGCGGATGCCGCGCGCGCGGTCGCCGCAGAAGGGGCTGTCCTCGAAGCGGAAGCGCGCGTAGCGCGCGACGTACAGGTCGAGGTCGCCATCGCCGTCCACGTCGCCGAAGGCGCAGCCCGTGCTCCAGCGCGGATCGGCCACGCCGGCGGCCTCGGCCACCTGCTCGAAGCGGGCCCCGCCCAGGTTGCGGTAGAGCCGGTCGGGCCCGTAGTTGGTGACCAGGAAATCGAGCCGCCCGTCGCCGTCGGCATCGCCGGCGCAAAAACCCATGCCGTAGCCCTCGTCGCCCACCCCTGCCGCGTCGGTGATGTCCTCTAAACGACCCTCGCGGTTGCGCAGCAGGCGGTTGCGCGGCGCCGGGCCCGGTGCGCTGCCGGGTGTCCGCGCGCCATTGACGAGGTAAAGGTCGATCCAGCCGTCGTCGTCGACATCGATCCATCCGCCGCCACCGCTGGCGGTCTCGACGAAGTGCTTCAGGCCGCTGCTGCCGTCTTCGTGCGTGAAGTCGACGCCGCGCTCACGCGCCACGTCCTCGAAGCGCAGCGTCGCCGCGGAAGCCTGTGCCACGGCCAGCGCCGGCAGCAGGGCGAAGGCCGCGAGGATCCGTTGCGACATGGGCGTTTCAGAGCGCCGGCGCCACCGCGTCCCCGGCCGCCGGCAGCGCGACGCGCGCGATCGCGTCCACGTTGGCGCGTTCGTCCCAGGCGTACACCGCCACCGCGGTCATCGCCGCGCGCACCGCCGGATCGAGCTCGTCGATGCGCAGGCTGCGGCGCAACGGCCGTTCGATCGAGGCCAGCCGATTGCCCTCGGCATCGAACAGGTCGACGATGGCCTTGCCGCGCTTCAGACCCGGCACGGCGTCGAGGTCCAACTGCAGCTTCAAGCCGTCTGCGCTGGATTCGACACGGGCCGTCATCTGGTGCGCCGGCAGACTCAGGCGCGTGGCTGGGTCGCCGAGGTAATTGTAGGTCTGGACCAGGATCTGGCTCTTCTCGAGCCGCTTGGCGGCGAGGATCGCCTCGCCCACGGTCTGTCCCTGGTGGGCTAGACCGCTGACGATCGCCTCGCTGAAGCCTTTGGTCGGGCTGTTGCGCCAGGACGCCGCGAACACCCCGACCGCGCCGCGACCGTCGCTGCGCAGGAACTTCTCGCCGATCGAGTCGGCGGTGGGATGGTCGAAGGGTGCGCTGTAGCAGGTCATGCTCAGCACCACCGGCAGGCGCGCGCTCGGCTGCAGGCGGTCGAGGTGGTCGAGGGTGAAGAGGTCGTGGTTCTTCTTCGGATCGGGCGGTCCGGTGCGCCAGATGTAGCGCCCGCCGTGGCCGAAGAAGTGCACCAGCAGGTTGCCCTGGTCGAACTCCTGCAGCAGCTGCTGCTGGTACTGCGCATTGTCCGCCGCCTGCGTGGCTGGATAGACCTTGACCGGCGCCAGTCCCATCTCGCCGGCTTGCTTGGCCAGCGCATTGCTGATGTTCTGCATGTACGCTTCTTCGTTCGCGATCCACAGGAACGAACGCCGCCAGGGGCCGACCGGCGCTTCCGTCTCGTAGGCGATCAACTTGCGCACGATGGCATCGACATCGGCGGCATCGATCACCGGCAGGCGCCCGATCGCGAGATCGGGATGGAAGTCCTCGCCGTCGACCTCGACCAGCGCCGAATCACTCGCGGCCTGGCCCTCGAAGGTCGCAACCTGCAGGGTCGGGACCAGGTTGCGGGTCCGGCCGAGGTCGCGGTAGGACGTACTTCCGTTGCGAATGAAGCGCCCCATGCTGGCCTCCAGTCCGGTGAAGGTCCAGTCCGTGTAGTCGCTGTCTTCGCCCGAACCTTCGCGACTGGCCCAGCTCGCGTCGCCCACCAGCAGCACGAAGCGCGGCCGGGGCGCTTGCCAGCGGTGGTAGGCGTGGGCGATGAAGTCGCGGATCGCCAGCGGCGAGAGCACGCCGTGGTTGAACTCGTCGTAGACGTCCTGCACGTCGATCAGGGCGACGTCCAGGCCCCGGCTGCGGTGGAACTCGGCCAGCGGACGGGCCGACTCGATCAGGCTCTCGTGCGCGATCATCAGGTAGTCGGCCGTGCGGTCCTCGCGACGCAGGTCCGACGGATGGTCGCGGCGAATGGCGTCGATGCGCTCGGGATCGCCCGCGACCAGCAGCACGGTTGGTTCGTCGCCGGAGAAGGTGGCGCGCGCGCCGCGGCTGCCGGGCGCCAGGCGCAGGCGCTCGCCCTGCGCGGAGTAGATCTGCAGCGGCTTCGTCGCGGGCTCGGCCAGCTCGATCCCGCCGCCCGGCAGGCGCAGCGCGAGCTGCCCGCTCTCGACGTGGCCGTCGAAGGGCTGGGACAGCTCGATCCAGTTGAGCAGCGCAACGTCGACCACCAGGTCGTCCTTCGGGCCCTGGCGCCGCGCCGGTACGCGCAAGCCCAGACGATTCTCGCCGACCTTGAGCAGCGCGGCGGGAAGGCGGTCGATGGTCACGGTGTGGCTGGCCTGGCCGTTCCACTCGGCGCTGCCGATGGACTCGCCGTTCCAGAGCAGCTCGACCCGGTGATCCGGAATCTCGCCGGGTCTCGCGGTGAAGGACCAGCCGCGCAAGTTGATCGACAGCCGCACCGCGCCGTCGCCGAAGCGCGGTACGTCGCCGAGCTCCAGCGGCACTTCGAACGGCGCCTTGTCCAGCACGCTCAGGCGCTGCCAGTACCAGACCTCGGCCTGCGCCTCGACCCGGCGCGGATTGAAGCGAACCCGTACACGGTCCTGTTCGAAGCGCTGCTCGATCCGCGCCGCCGCTGCCGTGCCAGGCTCCTCCGCTGCCAGATCGACGCCAACCGGGGAGGGCCTGCCTTCGAAGCGCAGGCGATACACGTTGTGGAGTGCGTTCTCGTCGTAGTACGTGTTGGGCCCGCGCAGGTGCCGGCCGAGGAAGACCAGGCTGTCGCCGGGGCCGAAGCTTTCGTCCGCATCGCCCTCGATCCAGACCGGCACGGGCTCGCCGCCGTTGCTGAGCGCCAGCGCAGCGCGCGGCTGCGGTTCGAGGCCGTGCGCGGCGAGCTGTTCGAACGGCACGCGGTAGACCGCATCGCGCGAGACCAGAAGGTCGAGGGCGACCGGCTCGGCCCAGGCGGACGGCAGCGGCAGGAGCGCGAGCAGCAGGGGGAGGATGCGGCGGGACGGGGTCATGACGGGATCGCGTGCCAAGAGTGCGCCCTGCGGGCGGCAGCAGGGCCGCAGAACTTAGCACAGCCCTGCGGCGTGCGCGGTCGACGCAGGACGCGTGCCAGAATCGCCCTTCTTCGCCGCCTGCGCCCTGCATGACTGGACCGGTCCTGCCCCTGCTGCTCGTCGCGCTGCTCGCGCTGGCCGCGCATCTGGCGGTTCTGGTCGCGCTGCGTCCGCGCCGTCCGATCGGCGACGAAGGCGAGTACCTGCAGCGTGGACGCTGGCCGGATCCGCACCGCCCGCTGCGTTACCTGAGGGTCCCGCTGGTTCCGGCCCTGATCAAACTGACGACCCGGATCAGCGTGCAACCCGAGGAGCGCCTGCGCCTCGCGGGCGCCCTGCTCGGTGCGCTTGCTGTGACCCTGGTGGCGCTGGCCGGCTGGCTGGGCGGCAGCCTGGCGGGCGGTCTGATCGGTGCCGGCCTGATGCTGCTCTGGGTCGAGCGCCTGCTGCTGGCGGCGCATCTGTGGCCGGACACGCTGCTGTGCGTGCTGCACGCGGCGGCGCTCTGTCTGCTTCAACTTGAAGCGACGCCGACGGTCGCCGGGGCGCTCGGCCTGGTGCTGGCACTGGCCTGCCTGACCCGGATCGAGCAGCTCGCCCTCGCGCCAGGCCTGCTCGTCGTCGTGATCCTGGCCGGGCCCGACCGGATCGAGCTGTGCGCGTTGCTGCTGCTGGCCCCGGCCGCGTTCGCCTTGCTGGCCTGGAGCGCAATGGCGTGGCGCCGCTACCGCATTCCGCTGCCCGACACGACCTGGCTGTTCAACCTGCGCATCCTGGATCGCCAGTTGGGCGAGGACCGACAGGGTGCGGTGGCGGTGGAAGGCTCGATCACGGCGCTGCTGCGGGACGAAGGTGCACGTGACGCCGGCGGCGTCCTGGCTGGGCGGCTCCTGCGCCGTCCGCTCGGGCTGTTGGCGTCGCTGCTGCGCCGGCTGGCGGCGTGTTTCGGGCCGGATACGTTCGTCGACGCGCGCCTGCTGCCGCCGCATGGGGCGGCCTATCCCGCCATGTCCCTGCGCGGCGCTGGAACCTGGCGTCTGGCCCTGCGCTGCGCCTTTCCGCTGCTGGCCCTGCCCGGGCTCTGGGCCATCGGCGTGAGCGGAGACGCGCCACCCTGGCTGCTGGCGCCGGCACCCGTGCTGCTGGCGCTGGTCATGGTGCACTTCCGTTCGCGCTATCGCCTGGTGCTCATGCCCTGGCTGGCCCTGGCCGCGGCCCAGGCCGTGCTCGGCCTGCTCGCGCATCCGCCCTCGGTGGCGGCCTGGGGCGGACTGGCCCTGGTCCTGTCATTGGCGCTGGCGCTGATACGCTGGCCGCCGATCGTGGAGCACCCCTCCCAGGCCGGCGGCTGAGGCTTAGAAGCGCAGTCGGCGGAACAGCCAGCCCGGCAGCGCGCGCACGGCCCAGGCGATCGGGCGCCAGAACGCGGGGGTGTAGATCACGCCCGAGCGGCCACGCCGGACCGCACGCACGATGTCGCGCGCGACGCGGTCCGGCCCGACCCACAGCGCGCCCTTGGCGAAGTCGGCCGTCATCGGCGTATCGACCCAGCCGGGCTTGATCGCGAGTACGCGCACGCCGCGCGGCGCCAGACGCTGTTCCAGCCCGCTCATTGCCGTGGCCAGGGCCGCCTTCGCAGCGCCGTACAGGTAGTTCCCGGCGCGACCGCGATCACCGGCGACCGAGCCGATCGCCGCAAGGCAACCTTCGCCCTGCGCCGCGAAGCGGTTGGCAAGGTCGAGCAGCAACAGCAGGCACGCCCCGGCATTGAAGGCGAGCTCGCGGCCGGCATAGTCCGGTTCGCGTTCGGCGCGGGCCTGGTCGATCAGGCTGCCCTGCGCCAGCAGGGCAAGGTCGATTCCGTCCCAGCGCGACCAGAGGCGATCCAGCAGGTCCCCGAAGTCCGCGCTGGCGGCCAGGTCCTGCGCTTCGAGCGCGACCTCGGTCGCGCCGCGGAGGCGCAGGTCGGCGGCGATGCGCTCGAGTCGTGCGGCGTCGCGTCCGACCAGGCAGAGCCGTGCGCCTTCGGCGGCCCAGCGCCGCGCACAGGCCTCCGCGATCGCCGAGGTCGCGCCGAACAGGACGATGCGCTGGGGCTTCAGATCCATACGCGGCGCCAGAAACCGGAGGAGAAGCGCGGGTCGACGTGCGCGGCGAAGGCCTCGGCCTGCGGAAACGAGGTGCGGAACATCCCTGCATCCATGCGCGCGTCCTTGGCCGGGTAGAGCGCGCCACCGGCCTGCCGGACGATGGCATCGAAGCGATCGAACAGCGCCTGCAGCCCCGCATCGCGCGCCGGAAAATCCATCGCCAGGGTGAAGCCCTCGCGCGGAAACGAGAGCAATCCGCTGGGAGCCTGCGCACCAAAGCGCTTGAGCACGGCCAGGGCGCCGGTCTGGCCGCTGCGGGCGAGCGCCGCCAGCAGTTCGCGCAGGCCTGCCAGCGCCGTGGCTGGCGGCAGCACGCACTGGTACTGGCGCAGGCCCGCCCGGCCGTAGAGCCGGTTCCACCGATGCACGGCGTCGAGGGTGAACAGGAAGGGCAGGGCCGGCACGCGCGACTGCGCCGGTCGTCGCTTCGCCAGGGCGAGGTAGAGCGCGTTGAACGCCCGTATCGAAGGCGCGGCCACCAGCGGCAGTCGCGGCAGGCGGCCAAGGTCCACGCGGGCAGGCCGGGCGAAGGCGTCGGCATCGCCGCTTCCCGCTGCCGGATCCGCTGCCAGCAGCAGGCCGCGACCCGGGTGTGCGCCCTGCAGATCCAGCCAGGCGGCGGCGTACTCCTGCGCGGCGCTGGCCCGGTCGAGCGCCTGCACCGCGGGCTCGATGCCATCCAGCACCTGCGCGCTCTGCGCCAGCCAGAAACCGGGGCCGCGGCGCAGCTGCAGCTCGACCTCTATCACCAGGCCCGTCAGGCCCAGGCCGCCGATGCTGGCGGCGAGCAGCGGATCCCCCGGAACGAGTTCATGCTCGCTGCCGTCGCTGCGGCGCAGGCGCAGGGCGCGCACGTGATGGCCAAAGCTTCCGGCGGCGCGATGGTTCTTGCCATGCACGTCGTTCGCGACGCAGCCGCCCACGGTCGCCCAGCGCGTGCCCGGCACGACGGGCAAGGTCCAGCCGCGCGGCAGCAGCCAGGCCAGCAGCGGGCCCAGGCGCATGCCGGCCTCGCAGCGCACCACGCCCGCTTCAGGGTCGAAGGCCAGGAAGCGATCGAGGCCCGCGCTATCGAGCAGGTTGCCCTGCGGGTTCAGGCAGACGTCGCCATAGCTGCGTCCGGCGCCGCGCGGCAGCAGGCTGCCCTCGTTCGGCCAGGGGGCGTCGGGGCGATGCAGGACCTGGCGGTGCCGATGCGGCGCCGACAGGCCGGCCCAGCAATCGAGCACCGCGCTCACGCGCCCAGTGCCCACCCGAACAGGCCGCCGGCCAGGGCCAGACCCAGCCAGGTGAGGCGATCGCGCAGCGCGAACACGAGCGGATCGTGGTGCATGCGCCCGGCATCCGCCAGGCGCCAGGCGCGCAGCTGCCAGGCCAGCAGCACGGCGGCAGCGGCGACGAAGGCCAGGGGCGCGGCGTAAAGCGCGTGGGCCGTTTCGCTGCCCGCATAGGCGGCCAGCACGACCGCCGCGCCCAGCGCCGCGAGCCGCCCGCTGCGCTGCAGCCAGGTCAGGCTGGCCACACTGTAGCCGCGACCCGGCGCCTGTCCGTGGCCGCGCCCGGCGATCTGGACCAGCTCCGCGTAGCGCTTGAGCAGGGCCAGGCTGGCAAACAGGCAGAGGGCGAATCCCAGCAGCCACGCCGACAGCGGAACCTCGGTCGCGGCGCCGCCGTAGACGATGCGCAGCAGATAGAAACCGACCAGCGCCACCAGGTCGACGACGGCGAGACGCTTGAGCCAGAGCGAGTAGACCAGGGCGAGCCCGACGTAGGCCGCGAGCCAGGCCAGGGCCGCCAGCGGCAGGCTGAGGGCGGCCAGGCCGAGCCCCAGCGCAAGCAGGAGCAGGGCGACCCGGGTCGCCGCCGCGGGCGCGATGCGACCATCGCTGAGCGGTCGGCTGCGTTTGTCCGGATGGGCACGGTCGCTCACACGGTCGATGCGATCGTTGATGGCATAGACCGCCGACGCGCACAGCCCGAAGGCCAGCAGCGCCCACAGCCCATCGATCAGGCGCCCGCCATCGCCCATGCCGTGCGCCGCCAGCAGCGGTGCCAGCACCAGCAGGTTCTTCGACCAGTGGTGCAGGCGCAGCAACTCCAGCCAGGTGCGGACGGCGCCCCGCTCGGCTTCGATCGGCGTATCGATGACACTCACCCGTTTGCCACCCGTCTCACCTGCCGGCGCGGCTGATGCCGCGCTCCCCCCGTTGCGGTCCGCACGCTAGCACAGGCCCGCCGGGATGGTCTTGGGTACGGCCTCAGCCGGTGTTCTGGATCCCCGCGGCGATGCCGTTCACCGTCGCCGCCAGGGCGCGGAACAGGGCGTCCTCGGGCCGGTCCGCGGCGCGCCAGCGCGCCAGCAGGTCGACCTGCAGCAGGCTGAGCGGGTCGACGTAGGGATTGCGCAGGCGGATCGATTCGCGCAGGCGGTAGTCGCTCTCCAGCAGGTCCCGCTGGCCCTTGAGCGCGAGCACCGCGGCGCGGGTGCGGGCGAACTCGTCGGCGATGCGCGGATGGAACGCCGCGTGCAGCGCGCCGGCCAGTTCCGAATAGCGCGCGAAGATGCCCAGATCGGACTTGGCCAGCACCATCTCGATGTCGTCGATCAGGGCGGCGAAGAAGGGCCAGTCGCGCGTCATTTCCGCCATCGCCGGCAGGCCATGCGCGGCGATGGCGGCGGCAAGGCCGGTGCCGACGCCGTACCAGGCCGTCAGCCCGGCGCGGTTCTGCGACCAGGCGAAGACCCAGGGGATCGCGCGCAGCGAGGCGACGCCGCCGGCGCTGCCGCGCTTGGCCGGGCGCGAACCGATGCGCAGGCGCTCGATCACGTCGATCGGGGTCGCGGCACGGAA
>JANJTY010000072.1 GCA_024710865.1 Lysobacteraceae bacterium
CGGTGACCTGCTCGCCCGACCTGTTCGCGATCGGCGGCGTGGTCAGCGGCCTGGTGTCTGGTACCGATCTGACCATTCAGCTCAGCGGCGGCAGCGATCTCGACCTGGCCGACAACGGTCCCTTCCAGTTCGCGCAGCAACTGCAGGACCTCGCTCCTTACGCGGTGGTCGTGACGCGCCAGCCGACCGGTCCGAGCCAGACCTGCAGCGTCGGTAATGGCGAGGGCAACATGGGACCGGCGGCCATGCTGGACCTCTCCATCGACTGCGTGGTGGACACGTTCGAAGTGCAGGGCACGGCCAGCGGCCTGCTCGCTGGCGAGTCCGTCGTGCTGCAGATCGGTGCAGGCGAAACGATCGAGGTCACGGGCAACGGCAGCTTCGCCTTTCCGGGCGTGCTGGAGGACGGCAGCGCCTGGAGTGTCGAGATCGTCTCGCAGTCGATCGGAGCCGACCGCCTTTGCGCCCTGGCGGGGGCGCAGGGCACCCTCGGCGGCGAGAACGCCACGTCGCTGGTGCTCGCCTGCCTCGATGAGGGCGTGTTCCGCGACGGCTTCGAGAACTGATCCAGGTCCGGCCACCCACGCTTCCGCGCCCCGGGCGCGGCGGCGTGGGCGGGCCGGCATCTCCGCGCAGGCCGCTCGTTCAGGACGAGCGAGGCCGGCCGCGTTCGGGACTGGATCGAATCAAAGATCCCCAGCGACCGGGCCGATCGGCGAGCAGGCCCGTGTCGCCATCAGCGCGTGGCGGCGCGCGCCGCGCGCTCCTGTGATACGAGGAAATCCGCCACCTGCAGCAGCCGCTCGAAAGGCACGCCGCGCGCCGCTTCGATGCGGTACTTGCCGGCGACGATCAGGGTCGGCGTGACAGTGATGCCGTAGCGCGGCAGCTGCTGGCGGACGCGTGCGGCGGTGGACTTCAGCCCGAAGCTGTCGCGGGTCGACGCGAAGGTGTCGGCGTCGACGCCCTGGGCAGCGTAGAACGCGACGATGTCGTCTGCGTTCCGGATGCTGCGCTCGACATGGATGGCGGCGAACAGGGCATTGTGGGTGCGCCTGGCCACGCCCATGGACTCGGCGGTGAGGAAGGCCTGGCCCAGATCGTCCCAGATGCCGCCGAAGAAGGCCGGCAGGTAGCGGAAGTCGACGTCGTCGGCCCGCGGGGTCGGCCAGGCGTCGACCAGCGGCTGGAAGCTGGCGCAGGCACCGCAGCTGTAGCCGAACACCTCCAGCACCTCGATCCGGTTCGGATCGGAAACCGGCTGCGGCGGTTCGATCAGCTGATAGTCGCGGCCGGACACGAAGGCTGGGTGCTCACTCGCGCGGGCGGCGGCGAGCGGCAGGGCGAACAGACAGACGGTGGCGAGACGGAAAAGCAGTGCGGACATGGGGGTTCCTCAGGGGTGGGGTTGCGCTCCGTCATGCCAGCCTGGGCCCGGAACGGCGGCCACTTCCATGCACGTGCGCCCGAGCGTGCCGCGGTCGCGCCAGGGTGAGGCCGTTGCAGCGTCGCGCAATGTCTGGATACGCACGAACCCGCGCGTTCCGACACGGCTGCACGTTCCGGCTGTCGACGCGGCCTGGCGCCGTCCTGCCCCGGTGCGCACAACACCCTGCGATTCCGGTGGCGGCGGGCAGCATCCGACGGGTGTTGTCGGCGCGCTGGGAGTGGCTGGGGCAGCCCGTCGTGACGGAGCCGAGGTCCAGTGGGCGCGGCAATGCATCCCGCTCAAGCGCCGGGGCCGGATGATCGAGGCCATCACGCGGGTCCGGGTGCACCCGCGATGGGCCGATACAGCGATCGTGCCTGCTGCGCCGCGCCACGCCAAGGTGCTGGACTCGTCTGCCGGTCGGCTGCGTGCAGTGAGCGCCCTGCGGCGATGGGCTGGGCAGGCGGTGCTCAGGGCCTGGCCGGGATCGGCCAGAACCAGGACGTCTCGCGCGTCTGCACGAAGCCGCCCGTCATGCCGGCGCCGCGCTCCACGTCGATCTCGGTCAGGCGGAAGCGCAGGCCATCGGCGGTCCGCTCCACGTCCTCGACCAGGCTGTCCGATTCCGCCTCCGGGTCCACGCTGACGCTGGCATCGGCGCGCAGCAGCGGCAGGCCGTCGGCGCGCGAGAACTCGGTCCAGGACAGGTCGACGATGCCGCGCCGTTCGGGCGAGCGGAACTGCGTGATGGACAGCAGGCCAATGCGCTCGCCCAGGTCGAACAGGCGCAGCGGACGGTCGTGCATGCCGTGTGGCACGCCCTCCAGCCAGGGCAGGCGCACGCGGCGGTAGCGGCCATCCAGGCTCAGCTGCAGGTAGCGCGGCCACGCCGGGTTGATGGCGTACGGGTTGGTGTCGCGTCCGATCAGGACTTCGAACCCTTCCACGTCGGCTCCCGCCACTTCCCTGCGCTGGCTGAGGAGAACCCCGTCGATCGGGGTCCGCCCGAGATCGCGCACGCGCTCGGCCACCGGCTCACTCCGCAGGGTGGGCGGCAGCGCGGGCGTCTCGATCGTCTCTGGCCCCGCGGGCTCGGCGACGGCGCGGGTCACCGTGCCCCGGATCAGGGTGTCGGTGAAGGCGTCCCACTCCGCGCGCCGCATGCAGCCAAAGGGCGTCGGCATGCCGAGGTTGATGAAGCCGTGCTCGGCGTAGTGCTCGTGCAGCACCCGGCCGCTGGCCGCCTCGCGCGCCACGAAGTGGATGCGCTTGCGCTCGATCGGGACGCCGGGGCCCGGGTCGCGCAGCTGGGCGCTGGCGTCCCAGACTTCGAGCCAGTAAGGGCTGCGGCGTATCGCGCTGCGCTCGATCGCGAGGCACTGGTCCTGGCGCAGGCCAAGATCGACCCAGTGACGCTGGATGCGCTGCCAGTCCTGCGGCGGCAGGGAGCGGGCCAGCGCGGCCTGGCCGGCGCAACCTGGATCGGTCGCAGTCGCGATACGGAAGCGCAGGAACTCACCCGTGCCGTCGATATAGGGCGCGATCGACGCAGGGCTTTCGATCTCGACAAAGCCTCCTCGCAGCAGGCGCTCGGGGATCCAGTACATCCATGAACGCGTCAGTCCACCGGCGCCGATGAACACGCGGTCGGCCTGCAGCGGAGCGGGCAGCGGCGGCACCGGATTGGCGGCGCAGAAGGCGTCGGTCTCGGCCACGGTCGCCTCGATCTCCTCGCGGGGATCGCAGCCGGTGAGGACGATCAGGGCGGCGAGCAGGCCGGCAGCCAGGCCGGTGCGCGCGCGCGGGGTTGCCCGGAGCGTGCCCGCGTGGCTCGTCCCCTGCGCGCCGCAGGTGCGCCCGACCACGGTCTCAGTGCTCATGCCGCGTGACCTTGTCGAGCAGCCCCATGCCGACGGCGGAGACGACGAAGGTCAGGTGGATGATCACGTACCAGAGCATCTTGTCGTTGGGGATGCCCTGCGCGTTCATGAACACCTTGAGCAGGTGGATGGAGGAGATCGCGACGATGGACGAGGCGACCTTGTTCTTCAGGCTGGTGTAGTCCATCTTGCCCAGCCAGTCGAGCTTCTCGCGGCTGTCGCCGGCCGAATCCAGGCGCGAGACGAAGCTCTCGTAGCTCGACAGCATCACCATCACCAGCAGGCCGCCGACCAGAGCCAGGTCGATCAGCGAAAGCACCACCAGCACCAGGTCGGCCTCGGCAGTCTCGAAGATCACCGGCAGGACGTGGAAGATCTCCTGGAAGAACTTCAGGCCCAGCGCGAGCACCGCCAGACTCAGCCCAAGGTAGATCGGCGCAAGCAGCCAGCGGGCGGCATACAGGCAGCGTTCGACGAGGCGTTCGAGCATGGTGGACGGGGCCGGGTTGCGAGGGCGGGCACCATAGCAGGCCGGCGGCAGCGCGGAAACGGCCGAAACGTCATCTGGCAGGTTGGCCGCTCATGAGCCCGCTCAGGGGCCCTCGAATCCGTCCCCGAACAGCGCCTCGGGTAGCGGGTCGACGGCGTACTGCAGCGTGGCCGAGCAGCCCTGGTTGCCCTCCCGGTCCACGGCGCAGGCGCGGAAGCTCACCGGGCCGCCCGCGGCCAGCGGCAGCGCGGCGCGGAACAGGTCGCCGCCGATGAAGTCGGCATCGATCTCGAGCGCTGCGCCGTCGGGATCTATCAGCACGAAGGCACGATCCAGGTGCGGACCGGCGTCGGCCACGCTCGCGTCCTGCACGGCGAAGCGCAGCACCGGCATGCGGTCGGCCGGCACCAGGCCCGGATCCTCGACTGCCAGGATCCGCGGCGGCTGGGTGTCGATCGGCACGAGGATGGAGCCGAGATAGACCTCGTCGGAGGAACTGCATTCGCCTTGGCCGGTGACGAGGTCCAGGCGGCCGTCGCCGTCGAGGTCGCCGAACTCGCCCCACAGGCTGCAGTCGGTCGGCGCCGGGAAGACGCCCGGAACGTAGGTGAAACGACCCGTGCCGTCGTTCTGCAGCAGACGCTCCGGCGTGCCGAGCGAGATCACCACCGCATCGAGATCGCCGTCGTTGTCGACGTCGGCACAGGCCACGCCATTGTCGTCCGTAGCGGGATTTCCCGTCACCCGCAGCGCGGTTTCGTCGCTGAAACTGCCGCTGCCGTCATTGATCTGCAGTTGCTCGGTCAGGCCGCCGCCGATGTTGTCGAACCACAGGTCGAGATCGCCATCGCCATCGACGTCGCAGGGCGTCACGTTGTAGTGGAAGCTGCCGCTGGCCGGCGGCGCCAGCGATCCACCCGCGCTGAACGCGCCCGTGCCGTCGTTCAGCCAGTGCGCGCCGATGCCGCCGCTGTGTGCGCTCAGCACCAGGTCCAGGTCGAAATCGCGGTCGACGTCGACCAGCTCGATGTCGCTCACGTCGATGCCGGAAATGCTGGCCGGAAGGCTGCCGATGGCCTCGGAGAACACGCCGCCGCCATCGTTGAGATAGAGACGGGCGAAGGGCGGGCCGCTGTCGGCGTAGCCGTCGCCCGCTACGATGTCCAAGTCGCCGTCGTTGTCGACGTCGCCCATGCGCGCGGCAGCCCCCGCCGGATAGGTGGCGGGCAGGCGCGTCGCCGCCTGGTCGGCGAACACCAGGCTGCCCTGGTTCATGAACAGCACAGGCGCACTGCCGTCGCCCTGCGGCGCGTAGATGTCCGGCAGGCCGTCGCCGTTGACGTCGCCCACCGCGACCTGGCGCAGGTTTCCCAGGTAGCCGCCCACGGCCGCCGCCGAGACGTTGCTGAAGCTGCCGCTGCCGTTGTTGGCGTAGATCACCAGCGGCTGCGGCGAACTGTTGCCGGAAAAGAAATCGGCGTAGTTGGCGAGCTGGAGGTCGTGTTCGACGTCGCAATCCTGATCGGTCTAGCGCAGGTGGTTGGTCCAGCTGCCGCTGCCGCCGCAGGCCTGCGGGGTGA
>JANJTY010000094.1 GCA_024710865.1 Lysobacteraceae bacterium
AGCAGGGCCTGGGTCATGCTGGCCAGGCCGGCCTTGTCGGCAGGGTCGAGCGCGGTGCCGGCGGCAAAGCTCACCTGGATATCGACCAGGGGCAGGGCGCGGCTTTCGACGAAATGCACGCGCGCGCCGGTCGGTGCGACCCAGTGCTGGATCTGCGGGCCGGCGAGCGCAGGTGAGGCCAGGCCGAGGAAGCTGGCGAGGGCGAGAGCGGGGATGATCAGGGGGCGGATCGATGCGCGCATGGTTGCAGCGGTTTCCTGTGCTGAGGCGTCAGTGGCGGGCGGGGGCGAAGGGCGAGCGCGGGCGTTGTTCGCCGAGCGGCTGCGGGTCGAGACGGGCGATGCTGAGGCTGGCGTCGTCGAAATAGCGCCGCGCCACCGCTTGCACCTCGTCCGCAGTGACTGCGCGCAGGCCTTCGAGCAGCCTGTCCTCGTCGCGCCAGGACAGGCCTGCCGACTCCAGGTAGCCGATCTCCATCGCCTGGCCCATCAGCGAGTCGCGCTTGTAGACGCGGCTGGCGATGGCCTGGGTCTTGACGCGGGCGAGCTCTTCCGCGCTGATGCCGTGGTCGCGGACGCGCTGCAGTTCGGCGCGCAGCGCGGCCTGGAGTTCATCTACCGTGCGCCCCGGGGCGGGTACGCCGTCGAGGTAGAACAGCGACGGGCCGCGGCCGCTGCCGTCGTAGCCCGCGCCGACCGACACCGCGAGCTGTTCGTCGCGCACCAGGCGGCGGGTGAGGCGGGCGCCGTCATAGCCGTCGAGCACTGCGGCGAGCACCTGCAGCGCGTACGGTTCGCGCTCGTTTGCCGGGTCGCGCAGGGTGGGCACCTGCCATGCCATGGCAAGGTAGGGCAGTTCGGCCGGTGCCCGCACCTCCGAGCTGCGCGGACCGCGCTGGGCAGGCTCGGGCGAGATGCGGCGCTCGGGCAGGGCGCGTGCCGGGATCGCGCCGTAGTGCTGCTCGGCGTCGCGGAAGACCTGTTGGTGGTCGACGTCGCCCACGACCACCAGCCAGGCATTGTTGGGCGCATACCAGCGCCGGTACCACTCGCGGGCGTCCTCGGGTTGCATGGCCTCGAGGTCGGGCATCCAGCCGATCACCGGGCGGCGGTAGGGATGAGCCTGGAAGGCGGTGGCCATCAGCTGCTCGTAGACCAGCGCGCGCGGTTGGTCGTCGGTGCGCAGGCGGCGTTCCTCCTTCACGACCTCGAGCTCACGCGCGAACTCGTCGTCGGTGAGCACCAGGTTCTGCATGCGGTCGGCCTCGAGTGCCATCATCGCCGGCAGATGGGCGGGCGGCACCTGCTGAAAGTAGGCGGTGTAGTCCTTGCCGGTGAATGCATTGTCACGCCCGCCGACGGCGGCGACGCGCTTGTTGAACTCGCCCGGGCCGACCTCTCGCGTGCCCTTGAACATCATGTGTTCGAGCACGTGGGCCACGCCCGACACGCCGTCCGGCTCGTCCATCGCGCCAGCGTTGTACCAGACCATGTGCACCACGGAGGGCGCGCGGCGGTCTTCCTTTACGATCAACTTCATGCCGTTTGCAAGCGTGGTCTCGAACGGGTTGGCGAGGGCGGGCGATGCGGCGAGGGTGGCTGCCGCAATGCCCAGCAGCACTGAACGAAGGCGGGGTGAGCGAAACATGGAGTTGTCCTGCATCTGTTAGAATTCGCGGCATTTCGCAGTACGGGCGCAGGCAGGGCCGGCGCGTGCCGCGGAGCCGCATCTTAGCGTGATCGGAGGCGGGCGCCCACGCAACGGGTGCCGTGCGTGCCGACGCAAAACGACCTCTCTGACCCGAGCGTTTCATGTTTGGTTTCCTGAAGAAGAAGTCCCCAAAGCCCGAGGACGTGGCGCCCGCAGTAGCGGAACCGACGGCCGAGGTTGGCGTTCCCGCGCCTGCGGTGATCGACCCGGCCGCAGCGGCCGCTGCAGGGCCGGCGGTCGAGGTCGCGCAGCCGGCGGCTGAAGCCGTCGCCGAAGTGGTGCCTGAGGAGGGGGCGCCTGCAGCCGTGGCCGAGACGGTGGTGGCGCCGGCGCCGCGCCTGTCCTGGGGTGAGCGCCTCAAGGCAGGGCTGGCGCGCACGCGTCAGCAGATCGGCGGTGGCCTGGCCAACCTCTTCGGCCTGCGCAAGATCGACGAGGATCTGCTCGAGGAACTCGAATCCACCTTGTTGATGGCCGATTGCGGTGTAGATGCCACCCAGTACCTCATCGACGACCTGCGCATGCGCTGGAAGCGCGACCGCCTGGAAACCGCCGACCAGCTGCAGAAGGCGCTCGCCGACGGACTGCACGAGATCATCGCCCCGCTCGAGGAGCCCCTCGAACTCGCCGGCCATCGCCCCTTCATCATCATGATCGCGGGTGTCAACGGCTCCGGAAAGACGACCTCGATCGGCAAGCTGGCGAAATACTTCCAGGCCCACGGCAAGAGCGTGCTGCTGGCCGCCGGCGACACCTTCCGCGCCGCTGCGCGCGAACAGCTGATGACCTGGGGCGAGCGCAACAACGTGACCGTTGTCGCGCAGGACAGCGGCGACGCCGCGGCGGTGATCTTCGACGCGATCAACGCTGCGCGGGCGCGCAAGATCGACGTCGTGCTCGCCGACACCGCCGGCCGCCTGCCCACCCAGCTCCACCTCATGGAAGAGATCGCCAAGGTGCGCCGGGTGATCGCCAAGGCCGACCCGAGCGGGCCGCACGAGGTGCTGCTGGTGCTCGACGCCAACATCGGCCAGAACGCGCTCGCGCAGGTGAAGGCCTTCGACAAGGCGATCGGCGTCACCGGCCTGGTGGTCACCAAGCTCGACGGCACCGCCAAGGGCGGCGTGCTGGCGGCGATCGCGCGCCAGTGTCCGAAGCCGCTGCGCTTCATCGGCGTCGGTGAGGGCATCGACGACCTTCAGCCGTTCAAGGCGCGCGAGTTCGTCGACGCCCTGTTCGAGCCGGGCGCCGGTGCGGTCAAGGCGGGAGCGGAAGCGCGCAGATGATCGTCTTCGAGGACGTGGCCAAGCGCTATGCGGGTGGCTACACGGCGCTGGCGGGCGTCAGTTTCGAGATCCGCCATGGCGAGCTGGTCGTGCTCTCCGGCCATTCGGGCGCGGGCAAGAGCACGCTGTTCAAGCTCATCCCGGTCGTCGAGCGCCCCACCGCGGGGCGCGTGCTGATCAACGGCCAGGACGTCTCGCACCTGCCGAAGACGGCGATTCCCTACCTGCGCCGCAACCTCGGCCTGGTGCTGCAGGAGAGCCGCCTGCTGTTCGACCGCAACGTGTACGACAACGTGATGCTGCCGCTG
>JANJTY010000150.1 GCA_024710865.1 Lysobacteraceae bacterium
GGCCGCGCGCATCACCGATCCGGCGAGCGGGCTGGACAAGGTCTACCGGGTGCAGGTCGAGGGCATTCCAACGCCGCAGGACCTCGACGCGCTGCACAGCGGCACCATCGACCGCGGCGAGCACCTCGCCGCCCGGTCCGCCCGTCTGCTGCAGCACGGCGCGAAGAACGCCTGGCTGGAACTGGTGCTGGACGAGGGCCGCAACCGCCACATCCGGCGCCTGCTGGCGGCGCGCGGCTTTCCCGTGCTGCGCCTGATCCGCGTGGCGATCGGCCCGCTGGCGCTGGGCGATCTGGCCAAGGGCGCCTGGCGCGAACTGAGCGAAGCCGAGGTGCGCGCGCTCGCCGCGCCGACGCGTTGAGCGACCCGCTCAGCCGGCCAGCGCCGCCTGCAGGAATTCGCGCACGAAGCGGGTGTCGCGCTTCACCGTCGGCTCGGACACGCCGAGCGCCTCGGCGATCTCGGACACTTCCATGCCGGCGAAGAAGCGCAGTTCGGCCACCTGCAGGGCGCGCTCGTCGACCTTGGCCAGCTTCTCCAGCGCGGCGTCGAGCTGGACCAGCTCCTCGGCCTGGCTGTCGAGGCGAAGCTGGCTCGGGTCCACATCGTCGATGTTGAGCGCGCGCTGGCCCTGGCCACGGCGGTCGGCGAGGCGGGAGCGGGCGTAGTCGATCGCCACCTGGCGCATCGCACGCGCCGCTGCGCCGAAGAAGTGCCGCCGGTTCTCGAAGCTGCCCTGGCCCTGCGGGAACAGCTTGAGGTAGGCCTCGTGCACCAGCGGCCCGGTGCTCAGGGTCTGGTCGTGCGAGCGCGAACCCAGCTCGCGCCGGGCCAGGCGCTTGAGCTCCTCGTACACGGTCAGGAACAGGCGCGCGCGCTGCTCCGGGTCTTCGCCCGCGGCGGCGATCAGCTGGGTGACGTCCCCGGTCATGGCGCCAGTCTATGCCGCCGCGGGCATTGCCGACAGCCTCAGGCCCGGATCACGCCCAGTTCGAGCCCGACCTTGGTGAAGGCGGCGATGGCGCGGTCGAGGTGCTCGCGCGTGTGGGCCGCGCTCATCTGGGTGCGGATGCGGGCCTGGCCCTTGGGCACGACCGGGAAGAAGAAGCCGATGGCGTAGATGCCTTCCTCCAGCAGGCGCGCGGCGAAGCGCTGCGCCAGCGGCGCGTCGTACAGCATCACCGGCACGATCGGGTGCACGCCGGGCTTGAGGTCGAAGCCGGCGGCGCTCATGCGCTCGCGGAAATACGCGGTGTTGGCGGCCAGCCGCTCGCGCAGGTCGCCGGCGGCGGCCAGCATGTCGAACACCTTCGTACCCGCGGCCACCACGTGCGGCGGCAGCGAGTTGGAGAACAGGTAGGGGCGCGAGCGCTGGCGCAGCAGCTCGATGACCTCGGCGCGACCGGTGGTGAAGCCGCCGAGCGCGCCGCCCAGGGCCTTGCCCAGGGTGCCGGTGATGATGTCGATGCGGTCCAGCACGCCCTTCACTTCGGCCGAGCCGCGGCCGGTGGCGCCGAGGAAGCCGGTGGCGTGGCATTCGTCGATGTGGACCAGGGCGTCGTACTTCGCCGCGAGCGCCGTGATGGCGTCCAGCGGCGCGATGAAGCCGTCCATCGAGAACACGCCGTCGGTGGTGATCATCACCGTGCGCGCGCCGTCGGCGCGGGCCTGCTGCAGCTGCTTTTCGAGATCCGCCATGTCGCAGTTGGCGTAGCGGTAGCGCCTGGCCTTGCACAGGCGCACGCCATCGATGATCGAGGCATGGTTGAGCGCATCGGAGATGATCGCGTCCTCCTCGCCCAGCAGCGGCTCGAACAGGCCGCCGTTGGCATCGAAGCAGGCGGCGTACAGGATGGTGTCCTGCGTGCCGAAGAAGGCCGCGATCTTCGCCTCCAGTGCCTTGTGCAGGTCCTGGGTGCCGCAGATGAAGCGCACGCTGGCCATGCCGAAGCCGTGCGTGTCGAGCGCGTCCTTGGCGGCCTGGATCACCTCGGGGTTGTCGGCCAGGCCGAGGTAGTTGTTGGCGCAGAAGTTGAGCACGTGGCGACCGCCCTCCAGCTCGATCTCGGCCGACTGCGGGCTGGTGATGATGCGCTCGGACTTGAACAGACCCTGCTGGCGGATGGATTCGAGTTCGGCGGCGTAGCGGTCGATGGCGGCGGACACGGCGGGCTCCTGCGAAGCGGGCGCGTAGTGTAGCGGCGGCGTCAGTCCATCGCCTGGATGCGCAGGATGTGCTCGCGCCGGATGTCGTAACTGGCGAAGCCGCTGGGCAGCTTGACGTGCAGGCGCAGGCCGGACTCGTTGATCGACTCGACCCGGCCCATGCGCGTGCGGCCGTCGGCCAGGGTCAGCTTGACGATGCGCCCGATGCGGTCCTGCAGCTGTTCGAAGCTGAGCTCGTTGCTCGCCGCCGTGGTCGGCTCGGGCGCCGCGGTCACGGCGATGGCCGGATCGCCGGGCACCCCGCCGGTCTCCGCTGCGGGCTCGACGGCGCGTTCGGCGAACAGGTGGGGACGTCCGCGGCGCAGCAGTCCGGCGGGATCCAGCACCGAATCGGTCTCGCCCGGTGCGAGCGCCGCGCCGCCCTCGGGCGCGGGTGCGGGCAGGCTCGCGTCGAGCGAGGCGTCCTGCGTGGACGTGGCCGCAGTGCCGGCTTCCAGCTGCAGCAGGTCGAAGCTGCCGCCTTCGAAATCCACCGGAATGGGCTGGACCGGAACCGACTCGAAGCGGAAGGCCACCGGCGCCGCAGTGTCGCGGCGTACGGAAGCGCGGTAGCGCTGCAGGCGCTCGACCAGCGCCAGGGATTCGTCGTGCGCGGCGGGCGCCGGCTGCGCCTCGAGGGTGAGCTCGCCGCCATCGCGTGCAAAGCGCTGGTACGCGGAGCGCAGCTCGGGCGCCGCGGCGAGTCCCGCTGCCGCGAGCAAGCGCTCGACCGACGCGATGTGACGCTGCAGGAAGACCGGCAAGCTGATGCCGTCGCGTTCGGCGCAGTAGCGGTTGCGCGCGGCGATGAAGCCTTCGTCGCGCAGGGTGTGGCGCTCGCTCAGCAGGGTCTCGCCGCGCCCGCCGGTGAACAGATAGTCCTGCGGCACGGGGCTGCGCACGGTGCGGGCGATCTCGACCGAGCCGATGCCGGCCGCGCCGAGGCGGGTCAGTTCCAGCACTTCGTCGGCACCGGTCACGCGGTATTCCCAGGCGAAGTCCGAAGCGCTGTAGCCCAGCCCCATCGCGCGCACCTGCTCGGCATCCCAGCGCAGTGCGCCGACGCAGCCTTCGGCCTCGAACAGCGCGGCGCTGACCCAGCCGAAGTCATCCAGCCCGGACGGCAGGAAGCCGGCAAAGCCCACCTCCAGGCCCTGCATGCGCAGGCCCAGGCGCCGCGCGGCCGGAAAGGGACGCCACGGCGGTGCGGCGGAGGGCTCGGAATAGGCGGAATCCGGAGCGACGAAGCGTCGCGCGGGAAGGCCCAGGCCTTCAGCGCCGGGAACATCGGCATGGAGGGCGTCCAGGGTCCAGCGCCAGCCCGGGCTCTCGACCCAGAGCCGCCTCGCCCGCACCGGGCCGAGGCCCTCGTCCTCTGGCTGGATGCGGAGGTCTTCCAGCCCGAACTCGCCGCGCAGCGTGTAGAAGGCGCGCGCCCAGGAGACGGAGGCGCGCTCGCGGAAGGGGGCGAACGCGATCTCGGCCGCCTGCTGCACGCGCCAGACCAGGTAGGCGTGGGCCAGGCCGAGCGGCAGGGCCAGGTAGACGGCCAGCAGGAACAGCACGCGGCCGACCGTCCATCGACCCTGGCCGGCGAAGTCGCCCAGCACGATGCGCTTGAGCATGGCGTTCCGCTTTCCCCCTGCGGCTGCGTCGCGAGTGCGTGATTAAAGCAGGTCCAGCACCGCCTCGGGTGGGCGCCCGATCACGGCACGCTCGCCCCGGATCAGGATCGGGCGCTGGATCAGGCGCGGATGGCTGGCCATGGCGGCGAACAGGGCGGCGTCGCTGACGCCGCGCTCGTCCAGTCCGAGCTCGGCGAACTCGGGCTCGTCGGTGCGCATCATGGCCTTGACCGGCTCGCCCAGGCACTGCGCCACGCGCTCGATCTCGGCGGGGTGCGGCGGCTGCCTGAGATACTCGACGATGCGCGGCTCGATCCCGCGCGCGCGCAGCAGTTCCAGCGCGGCGCGCGACTTGGAGCAGCGCGGGTTGTGCCAGAGCACGCAGTCGTCCATGCCGATCAATTCCAGGAGCAGACGACCTTGCCGCAGGTGCCGGCGTCCATCAGGTCGAAGCCGCGCTGGAAGTCGTCGATGTGGATCTGGTGGGTCAGCACCTTCTGCAGCGGGAAGCCGGTCAGCACCATCTGGGTCATCTTGTACCAGGTCTCGTACATCCTGCGGCCGTAGATGCCCTGCACGGTGAGGCCCTTGAAGATGATGCGGTCCCAGTCCACGCCGGCGCCCTTGGGCAGGATGCCGAGCAGGGCGATCTTGCCGCCGTGGTACATCACGTCGAGCATGTCGTTGAAGGCGTGCGGATTGCCGCTCATCTCCAGGCCCACGTCGAAGCCCTCCATGTGCAGGTCCTTGACCAC
>JANJTY010000155.1 GCA_024710865.1 Lysobacteraceae bacterium
TAGGGCATGTAAACGCCGAAGCCGCCGGCATCGAGCACCGGCGCGATGTCCGAGCGCAGCGAGTTGCCGACCATGGCGAAGCGCGCGGCCGGCAGTTCGAACTCGCGCAGCAGGCGGGCATAGGTCGGCGGATCCTTCTCCGAGACGATCTCGATGCGATCGAACAGGTCGGCCATTCCGCTGCGCGCCACCTTCGATTCCTGGTGGAACAGGTCGCCTTTGGTGATCAGCACGATGCGGTAGTCGCGCGCGACGGCCTCGACCGCCGCACGCATGCCGTCGAGCAGGTCGACCGGATGCGTCAGCACCGCCTTGCCCAGTTCCACCACGCGGTGGACGTCGGCCGCGCTGATGCGCGCGCCGGTCAGGGCGATGGCGGTTTCGACCATCGACAGGGTCATGCCCTTGGCGCCGTAGCCGAACAGGCGGATGTTGCGCTGCTCGGTGGCGAGCAGCTGCTCGTGCACGCGCGCATCGGCCAGGTCGATGTAGGCGGCGAGGATCTGCTCGAAGGCGTCCTGCGCCTGCTGGAAGTAGATCTCGCTGTGCCAGAGGGTGTCGTCGCCGTCGAAACCGACCAGATCGATCATGCCGATGCCGCCTGCCGGGGGGACGTCAGTCTGCCATGGCCGCGGCCGACCTCCGCCGGCCGCCGCCGTGGCTGGCAGGAAACGCCCCCCTGATCCGAACACCTGGGTGAATCCCCGATCAGGAGGTCCCCGTGCGCACCGTTCCCGCCATCGCCCTTGCACTCGCCGTGGCCAGCGCCTCCGCTCGCGCAACCGACCTGCCCGACCCCGAGTTCGGCAGCGCTGGGCAGGTGCTGCTGCCGTTCGACCTCGGCGCCACCGGTTTCGACCAGGCCTATGCGGTGCTGCCGCTGGCGGACGGCGGCCTGCTGCTGGGCGGAGCAGCCGAGAAGGGCAGCGGCGAGAACACCAACCGCGACATGGCCCTGGCGCGACTGCGGCCCGACGGCAGTCTCGATCCCGCCTTCGGCAGCGGCGGACGGCGTACGATCGCGTTCGACCTGGGCGGTTTCAGCGACAGCGTCGAGCACGTGGTGCCCTATCCCGGCAACCGCTTCCTTGGCGTGGGCATCGCCGAGAACGTCCCTGGAACCGGCGGCTCCGGTGCGGTGGCTCTGATCCGGTTCGGCCCGAGCGGCGCGCTCGACACCAGCTTCGATCTGGACGGTCGCGTCGTGCAGGTGCCGACGCTGGACGGCGCAGCCGTGCCGGCGTCGGTTCGGCGGATTGCCGTGCAGGACGATGGTCGAATGCTGGTGATCGGGACGCTGCGTCCCCCTGG
Organism: Lysobacteraceae bacterium; assembly: GCA_024710865.1. Taxonomy (GTDB): domain Bacteria; phylum Pseudomonadota; class Gammaproteobacteria; order Xanthomonadales; family Xanthomonadaceae; genus JANJTY01. The sequence continues at coordinate 1,312 of JANJTY010000155.1, forward strand.
TGCCCTGCCCAAGGCATTCCTGCTGCGCCTGCTCGGCGACGGCAGCGTCGATGCCAACTTCGGCGAGGATGGTCGCGTCCTGCTCAGCCTTGGCGACCCCACGGGGCCGGCTTCTCTCGGCTACAGCCTCGCGCTACGCCCCGACGGTCGCATCCTCGTCGGCGGCGCGGCGCTGGTCGATGCGGACGTCTACAACTTCGACATGTTCATCGCCCAGCTCCTGCCGGACGGCAGTCTCGATCCGGACTTCGGCGTCGACGGCGTGCGCTTCGTCGCCTTCGACCAGGGCGGCGAGAACACGGATGCGCCGTCCGACCTGGCGCTGGACGCGCAGGGGCGCGCGGTGCTGGCCGGGTATGCCACCACCGCCGCCAACGGCACGGACATCGCGCTCGCGCGCATCCTTCCCGGCGGCAGCCTCGACCCGAGCTTCGGCACCGGCGGGCGCGCGCTGGTGGGCTTCGACCGCGGCGGCGGACAGAACGACGTGGCCCGCGCGCTGGGCATCGATGCCGAAGGACGCATCCTCGTCGCCGGCGCCTGCGAAGTCGATACCGACAACGTCGACATCGCCCTGCTCCGCCTGGACGGGAACGGGCAGCTCGATCCCGGCTTCGGCAGCGGCGGTCAGCACGTCATCGGCATCGACGCGGCGCCGCCGACCTTCACGTTCGACAGCGCGGAAGCCATGAGCATCGACACGCACGGCCGCGTGGTCGTGGCCGGCACGGCCTACGTCGGGCCGCAGGCGCTCAACTACGACATGCTGGCGCTGCGCTTCGCCAGCGAGCGCCTGTTCGGCGACGGATTCGAGACCGCGCCCTGAGCGGGCGCGGGCCTCACTCCACGCTGAACTGCTGCAGTTCGACCGGCACCGTGCCGGCCGGGCCGAATACCACGTCGTCGACGCGCGCCGAGAGCGAATGTGGCTCAACGAAGTTGAACTGGCGCGCGCGGAACAGCACGCTCTGCGCGTTGCCGGGCGAGGTCGTCGCGGCGACGTGGCGAACCCAGCCCTCGGTGTTCGGCACGTTCAGCGCCGCCGTTCCCACCGGAGCCGTGCAGGTGGCGTCGGAGGACCACTGCAGGTCGAAGCCGAGGCCCTCGTCGCCGCCTGCCGGCAGGGTGGCGCCGGCCAGCCTCACGCTGCCGCCGAACTCGTAGTCGGTCGAGGGATCGACCGGCAGGCACTGCGAAATCGAGAGCGTGCAGCAGGCCGTCGCGTCGAACTGGGCCGAGCCGTTGGCGCTGTCGCCGTCGGCAGCCTCATGGTTGACCGAGCCCTGCGAACCTTCGCCTTCGGACCAGCTGGCCAGGTCGGCATCGAAGCCGGGATTGGCGAGCAGGTTCTGGGCCTGGGCGGACGCGGCGCAGAGCAGGAACAGAACAAATACGACGGCATGGCGGATGGGCATGGGACACACTCCGATGTGATGGGGGGCGACCGCGGGCCGCCGGCGACGGCCGGAACAGCCCGGACACCGCGTGGGGCGACGGCAACGCGGATAATAGCGGGCTTTCCCCGATCCGCCAGTTTCCTGCGATGTCCGACGCCGCTGCCCATCGCATCCTCTCGCCGCGCCTGCTGGCGCGCTGCTGGTCGCCCGACGACGCCGAGGCCTTCCGCGCCCTGCTGGACGCCAACGACCGGCACCTGCGCCCCTTCATCCCCTGGATGCGGCAGGAACCGCAGCCGCTGGAAGCCACGCGCGCGCGCCTCGCGGCCCATCGCGAACGCTTCCTCGCCGGCCGGGACTTCCGCTACGCCCTGTGCGAGCGGGAAGGACGATTGATCGGCGAGCTGATCCTCTCCACCCGCAGCGGGCCGGGCTCGCGCGAGGTGGGCTATCTGGTCGACCACGCCTGCACTGGCCGCGGCTACGCGACCGAGGCTGCGGCGATGGCGCTGCGTGCGGGCTTCGGCCTGGGCGGAGTCGAACGCATCCTGCTCTACTGCAGCCCCGACAACCGTCCCAGCGTGCGGGTGGCGGAAAAACTCGGCTTCAGCCTGCTGCGGCTGCTGCCGAAGCACGCCGAGGACAGCACCGGCGAGCTGTCCGACCTGATGGAGTGGGAACTGCGTCGGGAGGCCTTCGCCGCCACGCTGGCCGCAACGCTGCCCGTGCAGGCCTTCGATGCGCAGGGGCGGACCTTGGCGCTGGCCCACTGACGTACCCAGCGCCGTGCTTGCGCTGCGCCGGGCACGCGGCCCGGACGCAGCCTCCGTCCTCAGCGACGCAGCCTCGGTGCGGCGATTCCCAACGCCAGCGCCAGGAGGGCCAGCAGACCGGGCACGCCGAGTGCGGGTATCACCCGCGGCACGGGCACCGCCGGCGTGGTGCCCGGCGCCACGATCCCGGCGCTCAGGCTGTCGTTGCCTGCGTCCGGGTCGGGCTGGTCCCCGCTCACGCTGACCACGTTGCTGAACTCGCCCGGCGCCGCCACGCGCAGCTCGTGCACCAGGGTCTGCGAGTCCCCGGCCGCCAGTGCGCCGACGCTCCACCGGCCCGAGGCCGGATCGTAGCTGCCGGCCGAGGGCGTGGTGGACTCGCGCACGAAGCCGGACGGTATCAGGTCGATCACCTCGACGCCGGTGGCGTTCGAGGGGCCCAGGTTGGTGACGGTGACGGTCTTCTGGATCACCGCGCCGTTCGGCGGCGCCGTGTCGCTGAACGCGACCGTGACCGCGAGGTCGGCCTGCGCGCCCAGCACGACACTGGCGCTGGCGCTGTTGTTGGCGGCGTCCGGATCGCCGGCGAAGCTCGCGCTTGCCGCATTGACCAGCACGCCGCTCGCGTCCGGCGCGATCTGGCACTGCAGGCTGTAGTCGGCCTGGCCGCCGACCGGCAGGTCGATCGTGTCCGCCACATCGCCCGCGACCGGACCCGCCGCGCAGGTCGCGCCGCCGCTGGCGCTGCAGGTGGTGCTGCAGATCAGGCCTGCGGGCAGCAGGTCGGATACAGCGACGCCAGCTGCGTCGGAGGGACCGGCATTGCTCACGCTGACGAGGAAGTCGACGCCCTCGCCCGGCACCGCAGCGGCGGCGCTGGCGGTCTTCGCCAGCGCAATATCGGCCTGTGCCTGCAGCATCACGCTGGCGCTGGCGCTGTTGTCGCTGCCGTCCGGATCGCCCGCGAAGCTCGCCGTCGCGGTGTTGACCAGCGCGCCGCTCGCATCCGGCGCGATCTGGCACTGCAGGCTGTAGTCGGCCTGGGCGCCGACCGGCAGGTCGATGCTATCGGTCAGATCGCCCGCGACCGGGCCGGCAACGCAGGTCGCGCCGCCGCTGGCGCTGCAGGTCGTACTGCAGGTCAGGCCTGCCGGCAGCAGATCGGATACCTCGACGCCGGCCGCGTCGGAAGGACCGGCATTGATCACGCTGACGAGGAAGTCGACGCCTTCGCCCGGCACCGCGCTGGCGGCGCTGGCCGACTTGCTCACGACGATGTCGGCTTCCAGCGCGATCGCCGTGGTGTCGGTGGCGCTGTTGTTGCCCGGCTGAGGATCGTTGGCCAAAGCGGCGGCGATGCTGGCGGTGTTGCTGAGCGTGCCGCTGGCGGCGGGATCGACCGTGCAGTCGAGGGCGAAGCTGACGCTGCTGCCCGGCACCAGGCCCAGCACCTCGTCGATGTCGCCGGCACCACCAGCGGCGGCGCAGCTGGCGCCGCCGGCCGCCGTGCAGGTCCAGGTGCAGGTCAGATCCGCCGGCAAAGCATCCTGCAGGCGCGCATCGCTCACCGGTGTGGCGCCACCGACGTGAGAGGCGGTGATCGTGTAGCTGAGCGTGCCGCCGGCGGCCACGCTGCCGACGCCGTCGGTCTTGCTCACGGCGAGGTCGGCGACGGCTTCGACCGTGTTGCTGTCGCTGGCGCTGTTGTTGGCCGGTTCCGGGTCCATCACCAAGGCACTGCTGACGCTGGCGGTGTTGACCAGCGGCGAGGCGGCACCGGGCGCGATCTGGCAATCGGCCAGCACGGTCACGCTGCTGCCGGGCACCAGGCTCAGCGTTTCGTTGACATCGCCGCCTCCCCCGACGGCGCCACAGCTCGCGCCTCCAGCGGCGCTGCAGGTCCAGCTGCAGGCCAGGTCGGCCGGCAGCACATCCTGCAGTTGCGCGTCGGTGACGCTGGCCGCGCCCGCCACGTGCGCCACGGTGATGGCGTACTGGGTGCTGCCGCCGGCCTCGACGGACGCCACGCCATCACTCTTGCTGACCGCCAGATCGGCCACCGGCACCACGGCGACCGACGCGGTCGCCGTGTTGTTGCCGGCGTCGGGGTCGGCGGCCGTGCCGCTGGAGACGCTGGCCGTGTTCTCGAGCAAACCAGCGGGCGCATCGATGGGCAGGGTGCACAGCAGGTCGAAGCCGAGCGCGCTGCCCGGATCGAGCGCGACGGTCTGGTCGATGTCGCCCACGCCCGAGGCCGCCGCACAGCTGGCGCCAGGGCCGGCGCTGCAGGTCCAGCTGCAGCTGGCGCCGGCCGGCTCGGCATCGAGCAGGCGGGCATCGGCCACCGTGGCCCCGCCCGCGACATGCGACAGCGTGACGGTGAAGCCGACGCTCTGGCCGGCCAGCACCTGCGGCGCGGAGGCAGTCTTGGTCACGACGAGATCCGCCCGCAGCGGCAGCAGTTCGATCGCGTAATCCTCGACCTCGCCATCGCTGGCCAGGCCGACGGAACCCAGCTCGCCGTCCGTGCTGCAGCGGAAACGCACGACGCTGGCGCCCGGCGTGACAGCGGCGGGAACCGCCAGCGTGATCGGGTTGGAGCCTGCGAGCAGCGCCAGGCCGCCCGGCAGCAGGGCTTCGTCCGGAAGGTTGAAGACGCCGTCGCGGTCGTAGTCGGCGAAGGCCGAGAGCGTGCAGGCCTCGCTCGCGACCACGTCGATATCGACGCTGGTGCCCGCTTCCCAACCCGCGGGCAGGATCACGCCATCCTCGTCGTCGCCGGCGCTGGCGCAGGTTCCGAACGTGGCGATGCCGGGGTCGGCGTCGTCGCCATCGGCCGCGGCGGAGATCAGCCCATCGAGCTCCGAGTCCACGCAGGCGCCGAGGAACACGCTCGAACCCAGCAGGTGGCGCGCGCCGTCGTCGGCGAACGCCGTCGGATAGCTCGCCGGCGCGTCACCGAAATCGAGCACCTGGTCCTGGCCGAAGTAATGGCTGGGATCGCTGGCGGCCACGGGTTCCAGGCTGGCCGACACGGCCTCGACCGTGGCGATGTTGGCGTACTGCCCGGCCTGGGCAACACCGTTGGCGGTGCAGGTCATCGACTCGCCTGCATTCAACACGGTGAGCGGACAGGTCACCGTCACGCCCTGATCGTCCGTCACCACCACATCGGTCACGGGGGCGCTGTCGAAGTTGCTGACCTGGTAGGTCCAGGTCACGGCGGCGCCCACCGCCAGCACGGGGCCGGGCGGCAGGTCGGCATCGACGCCATTGGTGGCGGTCTCGAGGCCGAGCGGGATCGTGGTGTAGTGGCTGGGATCGGACGCAGACAGGAGGCCGCCCAGCGGCAGGCTGGCGGTGGCCGTGCCGATGTTGACGTACTGGCCGGCAACGGCGGTGCCGCTGGCGGTGCAGGTCATGGATTCGCCGGCCGCCAGCGTCGTGCCCGGACAGGTCACCACCTCGCCCTGATCGTCGTTGACGGCAAGATTGGAAATCGCTTCCGGGCCAGGATTGGTGACCGCATAGGTCCAGCTCACCGGCGCACCCGGCACGAGCAGCGGCCCCGGCGGCAGGTCGGCATCCTGGCCGTTGGTGGACTTCTCGATCAGCAGCAGCTGGCCGACATGGTGGCTGGGATCGCTGGCGACGACCGTGCTGAGATCGGGCAGCTCGGCGGTCACAGTGCCCAGGTTGGCGTAGGGGCCGGGCGCGACGGTGCCGGCGGCGGTGCAGGTCATCGACTCACCGACAGCCAGGGTGGTGCCGGGACAGGTGACGACCACGCCCTGGTCGTCCTCCACCAAGACGTTCGCCAGCGGTTCGATGCCGATGTTGGTGACCGCGTAGGTCCAGTCCACCGCCGCGCCGACGGGCAAGACCGGGCCGGGCGGCAGGTCGGCATCGAGGCCTTCGGTCGCGGTTTCGATCGCCACGCTCGCGGCGGCCTGGCCGAAGTAGTGGCTGGGATCGCTGTCCGAGACCGGCGTTCCGTCCGGCGTCTCGGCCGTGGCGGTGCCGACGTTGGCGTACTGGCCGGCCAGCACGGTGCCGCTCGCGGTGCAGGTGATCGACTCGCCGGCCGGCACCAGCGTCGCCGGGCAGGTGACCACCATGCCCTGGTCGTCGGTCACCGACACGTTCAGGAGGTCGCGGCCGCTGGTGTTGCTGACCTGATAGGTCCAGCTCACCGGGTCCCCGACGATCAAGGCCGGGCCCGGCGGCGTATCCGCATCCTGTCCGTTGGTGCGGGTTTCGAGCTGGATTTCGCTGGCCTGCGCTGCGGCAGGCGGGCTGCACAACAAGAGCAGGCAGATCAGCACCGATCGCATGGCAGGCAACTCCCCCGTGGCTTGCGTCGCAGGCCGCTCGGCGGCGGCCGCGCGTCACCACGCCGTTCGACGCGGGCGCGGCATGGCACCGCCAGGACTGTAACGCGCCCGCCCCCGGCCTGCCACCGGCGCGTCGCGCTACTCCGGGCCGATCGCGATGAACTCGTAGGTCGCGGTGATGTCGACCGAGATGCCGCTGTGGTTGAACACGCGGAACTGGGTGGCGCTGGCGCGCGTGTTGAACGGCACGAACTCAAGCCGCGCGCCATTGCCGCCGGTGGCGGACACCAGTTGGCCCATCATCACGATGGGCGGAGCACTGAACAGGCCCGAGGGAAAGGTAAAATCCAAGCTGTCCACGCTGCCCCCGGCCGGAAGGTTGGCGCCCAGCGTCACCTGCGCGCGAAACATGCGCTGCATGGCGGCGCCCGGGCCCTTGACCAGCCCGCGCCCCCCCGACTGCAAGGTTCCCTCCACCGCGGTGTCGTTGCCGATGGTGAGCGGGTTGTTCGGATTGAGCACGCCGTTGATGCGCACGTCGTTCTGCAGGCGCACGGCACCGGCGGCATCGATGGCGTACGTCGAGTGTGGCGGCGTTCCCACACCGATGCGGGTCGCGACGTGGGCTGTCGTGGTGTCGAGCGGGTACGCCGGCGAGGCCCCGGTGCCTGCGCTCAGGCGCGAGACGCGCGCATAGCCGTTCACGTGCAGGGGGGTCTGCGGACTGAAGGTGCCGATCCCCACGTTATGGAGGGTCGTCAGTTCCGAACCCGAAGCCGACCACCCGCTGGGCGCGCAGGTCGGTGCGCCGTCCTCGCCCACGGCCCGCAGGAAGCTGTTCTGCGAGCAGCTGCCGCCGATGCGGCGCTGGACCTGGGCCGGATCGATGTCGCCCGCGCCGACGCTGCCGTCCAGGATCGCGGCAGAGTCCACGCCATCGGGCGCCACGCTGGCGGCAATGTGCGCACCCAGCGCCGTCTGCGCATAGGGCGTCGGGGTGATGCGGGTGGGCGGGTCCATCGCGGTGTAGGGCTCCGCCGAGCCGCTCGGCCGCAGCTCGATGCGCAGGAAGCGGTCGTCGCCCAGGAACGCGCCCGGTCCGAAATCCAGCTCGACGGTGAACACGCCGCCGCTGACGGGAACCGAGTCCAGCTCGAGCGCGGGCGCGACCGCCGCGCCCTGCTCGTCCTGCAGCTCGAAGCGGAACGCGAAGTCGCCCTCGGCCGGCAGGCCGGATTCCTCCAGGCTGCCCTGGTAGGTGAGGCGGCTGTCGATGGCAGAGGCGGTGGCGCTCGCGAGACCCAGCAGCGCAGCCAGCCACAGGTGGGAGAGACGCATGGTCGTTTCCTTGCAGTGAGCGTAGGTCAGGGAGTCTCGAAGCCGTCGCGGAACACGCCGTCGGCCAGGTCGATGCTGCGCGGCTGGTGGAAGCCGCCGCTGAGCCGGAAGCGCCCGCCGGCCTGCCGCGCCGCGGCGGGCTGGGCGATGGTTCCGGTCAACGTGGCAGGGCCGGCCTCGGCGCGCGCGCCG
>JANJTY010000159.1 GCA_024710865.1 Lysobacteraceae bacterium
GCATCTACCAGATCACCCCCTCCGGCGCCATCGAAGCGGCCCCGGCCCCACGGTTCCAGGCACTCGACACAACTACCTAGGAGACAAGCACATGACCGAAACCGTCCAGCCCACCAAGCCTGTCCGCGGCTGCCCGTCCACCACGGGCAACGAGCGCCAACTGAACACCACGACGCTGATCCGCCACGCTGCACGCACCCATGGGGATCAGGAGATCGTGTATCGCACACCCGGCGGCGGCTGGGACCGCTACACCTATGCCGACTGCTACGCACGCGTCTGCCGCAGCGCCAATGCGCTGCGCGCGCTCGGCGTCGAGCCGGGCGACCGGGTCGGCGTCCTGGACTGGAACAGCCGGCGCCACTTCGAGCTGTACTGGTCCATCCCCGGCCTGGGCGCGGTCATGCTGCAGATGAACCTGCGCCTGGGCCCCGAGGACCTGGGCTACGTTGTCGGCCATAGCGACGTGTCCTACGTTTGCGTGGACGAATCATTGCTGCCTATTGCCGAATCCGTCGCAGCGAACTCGCCCCAGATCAAGGGCTGGATCGTTATGACCGAAAAGCCGCTGGACCAGGTCAAGACCACGCTGGCGCCGCTGCTGCACTACGAAGACCTGCTGGCCGCCGCCGACGCCAAGATCGACTGGCCCGAGATCGACGAAACCTCGGCTTACAGCGCCTGCTACACCACCGGCACCACGGGCAAGCCCAAGGGCGTGTACTACTCGCACCGCGGCATCTACCTGCATTCCACGGGCATGGCCACCAACATGGGCATGACGCTGGACGACTGCGTCATGCTCATCACGCCCATGTTCCACGGGCAGTGCTGGGGCCTGCCGCAGGCGGCCACGCTGCTGGGCGACAAGATCGTGCTGCCGGGCCGCTACGCCGCCGAGGACACCAAGCCATTGGTCGACACCATGATCGCCGAGGGCGTGACCATCACCAACGGCGCACCGGCCATCTTCCAGCCTATGCTGCAGTACATCGAGACGTTGCCGGTCAAGCCGGACTTCAGCCGCATGCGCATGCTGTCCGGCGCCACCGAGCCACCTCTGTCGATGATGATCGGCTTTTACGAACTGACGGGTGCCGAGGTGGTGCACGGCTACGGCGCCACCGAAGCCACGACGCTGGTGGCGGTCAACCGCCTCAAGTCCACGCTCAAGAAGCGCCTGACCCAGGACGAGCAGTGGAACCTCAAGCGCAAGCAGGGCCTGATCCTTACCGGGGTGGACATCCGCATTCTCGATGCAGACGACCAGGACCTCCCGCACGACGGACAGTCGGCTGGCGAGATCTGCCTGCGCGGCCCCTGGATCACGACCAGCTATCACGACATGCCGGATTCAGGCGACCGCTTCCTGGAGGGCGGCTGGTGGCGCTCGGGCGATGTCGGCACGGTGGACGAGAACGGCTACCTCAAGGTTACCGACCGCATCAAGGACGTGATCAAGAGCGGCGGTGAATGGATCTCATCCATTGACATGGAGAACCTGCTCATGGGCCATCCGGCTGTGCGTGACGCCGCAGTGGTCGGCATTCCGCATGCTAAGTGGCAGGAACGGCCGCTGGCCCTGGTGGTGCTGAAGCCCGGTCAGCAGGCGACCCAGGAACAACTGCAGGAACACCTGAGCAGCGCGTTCGCCAAGTGGCAGTTGCCGGACCAGGTTCTGTTCGTCGAAGCCATCCCCAAGACCAGCGTCGGCAAGCTCGACAAGAAGCGCATACGCGTTGAGCATGCGGACCGCTACGCCGAGTGAGCCAACCTTTTGCTACAGGAAAACAACATGAATGACCATGAACCCGTCATCGTCGGTGCGCTGCGCACCCCCGTGGGCAAGCGCGGCGGGCGCTTGCAGAAATGGCACCCCGTTGATCTGCTGGGTGAGACGCTGCGTCAGCTGGTCGAGCGCTCCGGCATCAACCCCGCCGATCTGGACGATGTGATCGTCGGTTGCGTGCTGCAGTGGGACCAGCAGCACGGCAATCTGGGCCGGCATGCCGTGCTGGCGGCGGGGCTGCCAGAATCCGTCCCGGCGGTGACGGTCGACCGGCAATGCGGCTCCGGCCAGCAGGCGGTGAGCTTTGTCGTGCACGGTATTCAAGCGGGCGCCTACCAACTGGCCATCGGCGCCGGGGTAGAGTCGATGTCGCAGGCGCCCATGCCGCCGTCATTCAAGCCCGGCGCGCCGCTCGGCGCGCAATACAGCCCGCGTGAGCTGGCGCGCTACCAGGGCAACCCGCTGATACCGCAAGGCGCTTCGTCGGAGTTGATGAACAAGCGCTTCGGCCTCACGCGCGAGGCGCTGGACGCCTTCGCCGTGCGCAGCCATCGGCGCGCCATTGAGGCTTCGCGGGCTGGTCGTGTCCAAGACCAACTCGTGCGGCTGCATGAGGATCCGACCGACCCAGACAGCCCGCTCGTCACCGCCGACGAGGGCATGCGCGCCGACCCCAACCCCGAGAAGATGGCTACGCTTAAGCCCGTGTTTGCCGCAGACGGCGCTACAACGGCTGCTAACTCCTCGCAGATCAGCGACGGCGCCGCCGCGCTGCTGATCGCCAGCCGCGCCTACGCCCAGCAGCACGGCCTGAAGCCGCGTGCGCGCTTCGTCAGCACCGCAGTGGCGGCAGCCGACCCTGTCATCCAGTTCACTGCTGTGCTCGATGCCACCCGCAAGGCGTTGAAGGAATCGGGGCTGACCCCGGCCGACATCGACCTGTTTGAAGTCAATGAGGCATTCGGCGGCGTGCCGCTGATGTTCCAGCAGGAATTCGGCATTCCGGACGACCGCCTCAACGTCAATGGCGGCTCGGTGGCCATCGGCCATCCGCTGGGCTCCACTGGCGCGCGCATGCTCACCGACCTGCTGTGCGAGCTGGAGCGCCGAGGCGGCCGCTATGGCTTGCAGACCATCTGCGAGGCTTCGGGCACGGCCAACACCACCATCATCGAGCGCCTGGCATGAACGAGGCCACCATGAGCGAAGCCAGCGAAGTGCTCGTCAGCCGCGAAGGCGCCATCGTCACCTTGATCATCAACCGCCCGCGCGCGAAGAACAGCTTGAACCGCGCAGTATTCGATGGCCTGCGTGCACAGCTCGTGCAACTGCGCGACGACGATGCCGTACGCGCGGTCATCATCACCGGCGCCGAGGGCGTGTTTTGTGCAGGGGCCGACATCACGGCCTTCGACTCTCTGCGCGCCGAACCGCTGCTGGGCGACCGTGCGGCGGCAGGTGGCCACTTCTGGGCGGAACTGGAGCGCTTCCCTAAGCCCGTCATCGCAGCCGTGGAAAAGCTCGCGCTGGGCGGCGGCACGGAACTGGCGTTGGCCTGTGACATTGCTATCGCTGGCGAGTCCACCAAGTTCGGCGTGCCTGAAGTCAAGCTGGGCGCCATTCCCGGGGCCGGGGGCACCCAGCGTCTGATCCATGCCATCGGCAAGTCCAAGGCTATGGCCCTGCTGCTGACCGGCGATTTCATCGACGCCCGCAAAGCCTGCGATGCGGGCATGGTCGCCGAGGTGACGGCTGACGGCCAGGCCCTGCCGACGGCGTTGGCGATGGCCAACCGGATTGCATCCAATTCGCCGCTGGCCGTGGCACTGGCGAAAGATGCGGCACTGGCCAGCTTTGAAACTCCGCTCGCGCAAGGCCTGGAGCATGAGAAGCGTAATTTCCTCGTCGCTTTGCATTCGGCCGACAACCTGGAGGGGCAAGCCGCATTCCTCGGCAAGCGCCTCCCCCACTTCACGGGCCAATAGCGCCTGTCTCTCATCCATCGAGCAAAAATCATGCAACTCAATTCCGACATCTCCGCCGTCATCACCGGGGGCGCTTCCGGCCTAGGAGCTGCCACGGCCAGGCGCTTGGCCAGCCATGGTGTCAAAGTCGCCATCTTTGACATGAACGAAGCCATCGGCCAGGCGTTGGCCAGCGAACTTGACGGTGTTTACTGCAACGTGGACGTGACGTCCGAGGAGCAAGTGGACGCCGCCTTCGCCAAGGCCCGCGCGGCCATTGGACAGGAACGCATTCTGGTCAACTGCGCCGGTACTGCCGATGCCGTCAAGACGGTCAGCCGCGACAAGAAAACCGGCGAAATCCGCCCATGCCCAACAGATCGTTTCAATCGCATCATTCAGATCAACCTAGTGGGCACCTTCCGCTGCATCGCCAAGTCAGCCGCGGGCATGTTGACGCTCGCGCCGCTGGCCGATGGCGACCGCGGCGCCATCGTCAACACTGCGTCGGCCGCCGCACAGGATGGCCAGGTTGGCCAGGCCAGCTATGCTGCCAGTAAGGCTGCCATCGTGGGCATGGCCTTGCCGATTGCGCGCGACATGATGGACGAAGGGATCCGGGTCAACACCATCATGCCGGGGATCTTCGGAACACCATTGCTGCTGGGCCTGCCGGACA
>JANJTY010000188.1 GCA_024710865.1 Lysobacteraceae bacterium
CCCCCCCGCCGGGGGGGCGGTCACTTCCCGGGCGGGGGGGGCTGGCCCCCCCCCCCCCCGCCAACCCCGCGGGGGGGCGCGGGCGGCCCGGGCTACAGGTTGGCCCCCCAGGACGCGTCCGGGGCGTGGCTCCCCCCGACCCGCGCCCGAGGGGCGCGGGGGCTGCGGCTGGACGCCTTGCCCCGGCTTCCCGGTCCCCGCTCGCCCCTAGGGGGCGAGGGGGCTGGCGCCCCCCTGCCCCTCGGACAAGTCCGAGGGGCGGCTCCCCCCACCTCGCGGCGCTACGCGCGCTGGATGTTTGGTCGCATACAACATGCAACATGCGGTATGCGACATGTTGCATGTTGCATGCGCGTCGACGCTCCGACTCAACAGCCGGTTGCTGGCCCTATTTGAACCTGGAGCTTGCAGGTCAAATTAGGCGGCAAGCGCTACTGCTCAAATTTTGAGCAACAAGGAAACTCCTTGCGCAACAAAGGAGCCGCAGGCTTAACCAAGCCGCTGTCCAATACTTGGCCTCATGCGGTTAAAACGCCTATCCGTGTCCGGTATATTGGCCCAAGGGGACCACTCGCAGGGGATACTTGATGCGACAGGACGACGACGCTGCACTCGCTTCCGGTACTACATCCGATGGCTGGTTCACCCGGCTCCGGCGTTCGCTGCTGGCGCGCCTTGGCAATACCAGGCTCGTGCTGGGGACGTTGTTCTTCGCCGCCTCGCTCACGCCCAGCCTCACGCCACGGATCACGGTCGCGCAGGCGGTGCTGTCGGGCATGTGCCTGGCCGCCGGCTACGGCCTGGGCGTGCTGCTGCGCTGGCTGTGGGGATACCTGGAGCTGCCGCTCCCCGGGCCGGCGGGACAGCCGCGTCGCCGCCGTATCGCGGTCGTCGCCTGCGCGGTCATCGCCGCGCTCGCGCTTTGGCGCAGCCAGCATTGGGAAAACATCGTCCGCGAACTGATGCACCTGGCTCCCGCCGGTCCATCGCGCATCCTGGGCGTACTCGCGGGTGCGGCGGTCGTGGCGCTGCTGCTGGTCGTGCTGGGCCGCATCGCACTGATGATCATCAAGGCGGTGATGCGCCTGGTCACCCGCAAGGTGCCGCGACGGATCGCGCACGTGGTCGGTGCGATCGCCGGCGTGCTGCTGCTGGTGGGCCTGGTCAACGGCGTGATCCTGTCCTCGTTGCTGGACACCCTGGACGCCTCCTATCGCCAGGCCGATGCACTGATCCCGCCCGACATGCCGCCGCCGACCGAATGGGACAGCCCCGGCAGCGCGCAGTCGCTAGTGGCCTGGAACCAGCTCGGGCGCATGGGCCGGCGCTACGTCGATGCCCGCCCCACCGCCGACGAACTCGCCGCCTACGCCGGTCCCGGCGCCAAGGCGCCGCTGCGCGTGTACGCGGGCCTGCCCACCGGCGACACGCCCGAAGAGCGCGCCCAGCTGGCGCTGGAAGAACTCAAGCGCGTCGGCGGCTTCGAGCGCAAGGCGCTGATCATCATCACTCCGACCGGCACCGGTTGGGTCGACCCGTCCGGCATCGACGGCATCGAATATCTCTACCGCGGCGATGTGGCCAGCGTCGCGGTGCAGTACTCGTACCTGTCCAGTCCGCTGACGCTGTTCCTGGATCCGGACACAGGCGGGGTCACCGCGCGCGCACTGTTCCGCGAGGTCTACGGCTACTGGCGCACGCTGCCGCCCGAGCGGCGGCCGAAGCTGTACCTGCACGGCCTGAGCCTGGGCGCGCTCAATTCGGAACGCTCGTTCGAGATGTTCGAGCTGCTCGGCGAACCATTCGATGGCGCGGTCTGGAGCGGACCTCCGTTCGCCGCCAGCAAGTGGGCCGGGCTGACCCGCTCGCGCAATCCCGGTTCGCCGGTGTGGCTGCCGCAGTTCCAGGACGGCTCGTTCGTCCGCTTCATGAACCAGGACGGCAGCTCCACCCCGCCCGGCACGCCGTGGGGCCCGATGCGCGTGGTCTACCTGCAGTACGGCAGCGACGCGGTGACGTTCTTCGACCGTCACGGCTTCTTCCGCGAACCGGAACTGCTCGATGCCCCGCGCCCGCCGGACGTATCCCCGGCGATGCGCTGGTATCCGGTCGTGACGATGATGCAGATGGCAATGGATACTTCGCTGTCGATGAGCGCACCAATGGGTTTCGGCCACGTCTACGCGCCATCGCACTACATCAACGCCTGGCTGGAAGTCACCGGCATCGACGACTGGTCGCCCGAAGACGTGGCCCGCCTGCAGCGCCACCTGGATGAGCGCCGGGCCGAAGAGCTGTCCAAGGATGGCGGCGAGGAGACCGTGGACGGCTGAACGTCGACGGTCTTGCGTGGACCGGCACCCTCAGTACATCCCGACCATGTTGAGGAACCAGCCCTCGTGGTCGTAGTCGAAGTCGGTCAGGTCGTCGCTGAACTCGGTGAAGTTGTAGCCGGCGCCGATGCGGAAGTTCTTGCCGATGTCGCGGTCCAGTCCGACCAGCCAGCCCTGCCGCGTGCCGCCGGCCTGCACGTCCAGCCAGCGGTATTCGGCCAGCGCGTGCCAGGCGTAGACCACCTCGTAGCGCAGCTGTAGCGCGGCGAAGTCGGTGGCCGAGTCGAACCACGGCCCGCTGCCGCGTCCGTAGCGCACCTCGCCCTCGCGCCGGGCGAGCTTGCCGGCCACTTCCCAATGCTGGTCGTGGCGGTAGACGCCTTCCACCGACAGCACCTGGGTTTTCTGGTCGTAGTCCTGCTCGCGCTGGCCCAGGCTGGAGAGGTCGTACAGGTAGGTGTAGCGGCCGAACATTTCCCAGCGCGCGCTATCCCACGGCCGCCAGGCGAAGCCGGCGTTGCCTTCGATGAAGCGCGCGTTCGCCAGGCGGTCGCGATGGTCGTCGGTGTCGGCGTAGTTCAGCCGGCCGGCGATGCGGAAGCTTTCGTTGAACTTGTGCACGAGCCGGTTGGTGGTGACCCACTGGTCGCGGTCTTCGGCGCCACGGTCGCGGCGGTATTCGACTTTGCTCTGCCAGTCGGTGTCGCCGGAGGTGCGCCCGCCGTTGAGGCTGACGGCCTGGCGGTCGACGTTGCCGCCATCGACATTGGTCAGGTCGCCGTCCTGCAGGGTGAAGCCCAGGTTCCAGCCGACGCCCGGATAGAAATCCATGCCGAACGTATTGGCCAGGCTGGCGGCCCAGCGGCGAGCGGGTGATCCATCGGCTGCGCTGGGGCCTGGTGCCGTCGTGGGCGAAGGACGAGACGATCGCCACCAGGCTGATCAACGCGCGTGGCGAGTCGGTTTCTGAAAAGCCCTCGTTCCGGGCGGCGTTCCGCCGCCGGCGCTGCCTCGTGCCGGCCAACGGCCTCTACGAGTGGCAGCCGCTCGGTGACCGGCAGGGCGGCGGCAAGCAGCCGTTCTACATCCATCCGGTCGGGGGCGAGTTTTTCGCGCTGGCCGGGCTGTGGGAGCGCTGGACGCGCCCGAGCGATGGCGAAGCGATCGACACCTTCACCATCGTCACCACCGAGGCCAACGCGGCGATGCGCCCGCTGCACGACCGGATGCCGGTGATCCTGGCGCCGGGGGATTGGTGGGCGTGGCTCAACGGGGCGACCGCCGCCGACCAGGTGCAGGCGCTCTTGCGCCCGTGCCCGGAGGCGGC
>JANJTY010000281.1 GCA_024710865.1 Lysobacteraceae bacterium
ATGGCGAGCTACGTGGTCGATGAGCTGCCGGCCCTGCTCGCACAGCACTTCCCGGTGGATGTCGAACGCTGCGGCCTGTTCGGCCACTCCATGGGCGGTCACGGCGCGCTCACCCTCGCGCTCAAGCATCCCAGTCGCTTCCGCTCGCTCTCGGCCTTCGCCCCGATCGTTGCGCCCACGCAGGTGCCCTGGGGACAGAAGGCGCTGCCGCGCTACCTGGGCGAGGATCGCGCCGCCTGGGCCGCGCACGACGCCACCGCGCTGATCGCAGCGGGTCATCGCTTCGACGGCGAGATCCTGATCGACCAGGGCCTGGAGGATCGCTTTCTCACCGAGCAGCTCCGCCCCGAACTGTTCGAAGCCGCCTGCGCCTCGGCCGGACAGCCGCTGCGGTTGCGTCGCCACGTCGGCTACGACCACAGCTACTGGTTCGTGCAGAGCTTCGTCGAGGATCACCTGCGGCATCATGCGGCCGTGTTGGGTGCCTGATCGGCGCTCGGGTACTGGCGGGCGAACGCGAGGAGCAGCCGCATGAAGATCGAGACCCTGACCGCCATCGACGACGACTGGCTGGCGATGCGCCTTGCGCTCTGGCCCGAGGCAGAGCCAGGCCAGCACCTCGACGAGATGGCGAGCTTCATCGCGGACGCGGACCGCTATGTCCAGTACATCGCCCGCGACGCGCAGGGCCGCGGCATCGGATTCGCCGAGGCCTCGATCCGCGGCGATTACGTCAACGGCACCGAGTCATCGCCGGTGGGTTACCTGGAAGGCCTCTACGTCCGCCCGGACGCGCGCCGCCAGGGCGCGGCCAAGGCCCTGGTGCAGGCGGTCGCCGACTGGGCCGCGGCGCACGGCTGCCGTGAACTGGCCTCGGACACCGACCTCGACAACGTCGTGAGCCAGGCGGTGCACGATCGCCTTGGTTTCGCCGAGACCGAGCGTGCGGTGTTTTTCAGCCGGCGGATCGGGGCGGACTGAAGGTGCGCGCGGCGTGCTTCTGGGGGACGACGGGGTTCAGGTCTTCACTGGAGAGATCGACTTCACGCGACCCAACCTCGGGTGCTGAGCCTCTTCCAGCTTCGCAATCGACGAGCGGTCTCGGAACCCGGCTCACCCGCAGCGTGCGCTCTGGCGCGTGAGGCTAGACTGGCAGGATGGACAAGCACATAGACGCGTGGCGGGCCCTGCATGAACTCGGCAAGGGCGTCGCCGAATGCCTTCTGTCGGAGCCGCCCGCCAACGAGGCCGAGATTGCGGCCGCCGAGAAGGCACTCGGGCGTCCGCTCTCACCGGCCATCGCCGCGATGCTGCGTGTCTCGCGCGCATGGTCGTGGCCCGATGGCGAATGGCATGACCGCGTGCTCGTCCTGCCGCCCGCGCAGATCGTCGAGTACTCCCTGAAGCCAGCCGACGCCAATCGGGTGATCGAGGTCGACCAGGCCGCGACGCCGCGAGTCCGGCCGCTGGTGTACTCGCCAACGCGCACGACGTTCGCGCGTACCGATTACCTGTTCTTCCAGGTTGACGGCGATCCGCCGCCAGGCGGGCGCCCGGGGCAGGTCGTGGCGATCGACTTCGAGGAAGGCGTGGTCGATGTCGTCGCCGAGTCGGTCGAATCGTTCTTCCTGCGCGGGCTGGCCGCGACGAAGTCCTGGCTGCTTGGCGAGGGCGAGGGCGCCCCCGTGGTGGATGCGGCAGTGCGCGTCGCGGTCGCGGCCATCGCCCTCCCCGTCATCGATGAGGCGATGCTGCCGCCGCGCGTGCCTGCGAAGACTACAGTCAGGAAGGCGAAAGCCGTCAAGGCGAAGGACCCGCTCGGCGCCGCGCTGGTCGTGCTCGACCAATGGCTCGCGGAGGTGATGCCCGAGGGCACCAAGCGGTTCAAGCCCGGGAAGACAGAAAAGGCGATCCGGCAGTGGCGCTCCGCGCAGGGAATGCGCCTCGAAGACGAGTTGCTGCCGCTGTTCGCGACCTTCAACGGGCAAGGCAATGCGAAAGAAGGTCTGCTGCCGTGTCCCTTGCGCCGCGGCCCGGGTCTCGTGCTCAAGGACTTCGAACTGGTCGCCCACCACCGCGACAACAAGCTCGGCGGGCGCCACGTCCATGGCCAGGGCGGCCGCGTTTTGGCCGCTGGCCCGGCCGGCGTCAAGGGCGGGTTCTGGCGCGAGCGCTGGTTCCCGATCGCGGCCCCTCCACTCGATGACCCGAACCCGTCGACGCTGTTCGTCGACTACGACCCCGCGCCCGGCGGAACTTTCGGACAGGTCGTCCTCGAGTGGGTGCGTTGCGACGTACATCCGGAGCGGGCCGAACGTCACGTCGTCGCACCATCGCTGCTCGCCTACTTCGACGCGCTCGCGGACGACGTGCGAGCCGGCCGGCTCGAATACCGGCACCGTCGGGGCGTGAGCTGGAAGTCCTAGCAGGGTGATGAGAAACACCCTGCTAGCGCGCGACAGGGATGTCGTGTCCGCCGCGAAAGCACGCAAGTGGTTGAGCGGCGTGAGCGAGTCCGGACATGCGCCGGACTCGCGGGGTTGAGAAAGTGCAGGACAGCACTTTCTCAACATCCTGCTAGGGCGGCTCGGATTCCGCCCGCGACGACCTGAACCGAGGCAGCGTGGCTTCCGGGTGTCCACCTCGGGTCGCGCGTCGCCGGTGAGGTTGTCGAGGGGTTTGGGCGCTTCCAACGAGCCTTGGACGGCCGCGCTGGAGAAGTTGTGGTCGCAGGTCACCCAGGGCCGTATCGATTCCGTCGCCGTGCGCTGCCGCGGGTTCCGGGGCAAGGGGGGCGAGCGGGTTGCCGCGGCGCGCGGCGCGCCGGAGTCGGAACTTCAGCTGAGGGCGCCGAAGACCTCCGTCTGGCAGTGGGGCTTGTCGTTTCCTCCGGCCTCGCAGGGCGAAGCGAGATGCAGGCCGAAGACGCCTTCCCCTGCACCAGGGCGATTCACGAGCCAATCTCGGGCAGCAGCACCAGCTTCCCCACCGTCTGTCCCGATTCGATCCGCCGCTGCGCCTCTGCCGCGTCGGCCAGGGGAAAGCCCTGCACCGGCAGCGGCCTGAGGCGGCCGTCGGCGAAGCGTTCGAGCAGCCAGCGCATTCCTTCGCGCAGGCGCGGGGCTTCGGACTGGAGGAAGCTCAAGTTGGCGGCAAGCACGCTGCGGTTGCTCTGGGTCATGTCGAGCGGGTTGAAGCGCGGCGTGCGCAGCCAGTCCCAGGCCAGACGCAGCCAGTTCAGGCGGCCGTCGTGCGGCAGCATGCTGTGGAAGCCGTAGATGCAGAGCCGTCCGGTGGGCGCGAGGTGGGCGTAGCTCCGCTTCAGCGTGGCCACGCCGTTGGCGTCGAACACGGCCTGGTAGCCG
>JANJTY010000329.1 GCA_024710865.1 Lysobacteraceae bacterium
GTGATCGGCAGCGCGGCGGCCTTGGCCGGCAGGGCGGCGCGCACCTGCGCGATGCGGCGCGCGCTGCCCATCATGCCGAGGAAGGTGGGCGGGGCCTCGGCCAGCACGCGCAGGGCCTCGAGATCGCGCTGGAAGTCGCGCGAGAGCAGCACGGCGTAGACCCTGCGCGGGGTGTCCAGCGCCTCGCGCAGCAGGCCGGGCTCGCCGCAGAGCGTGCGCGCGCCGGCGAAGGCGTCGTCATGGAAGCAAGCGGGGCGCTGGTCCTGCACCCACAGATCGAAATCGAGGTGGCGGGCGAGGTCGAACAGGGCGCGTCCGCAGTGGCCGGCGCCGACGATCAGGAGGCGGATGTCGGGCTCGAGCGGCGCATCCAGCGCGCCGGGGCCGATGGCCCAGCCGGGCAGGGTGGCGGCCTCGCCGCGCGCCAGGCTCGCGGCCAGGCGGTCGGCCAGCTCGCGGTCGAGCGCGTCGTGCCAGCGCCGCAGCGCCAGGCGCATGCGGCCGCCGCAGATGCCGGACGCGCCCTGGCCGCCGGAGAGGTCGATCTCGACCGTGCTCGCCTCGCCGCCCGATTCGATCAGGGCCTTGCCCGCGGCCACCACGCGCGCCTCGGCTTCGCCGCCGCCGACGCTGAAGGCGCAGGCATCCTGCGCGATCAGCATGCGCGCGCCGCGCTTGCGCGGGGTGGCGCCGCGCGTGTCCAGCACGCTGGCCAGCACCACCGGGCCCAGGGCCAGGCGCGCGGCCAGGCGCGCGAACAGGCGCTCATCCATGCGTTTCGCCGCGCACCGCGCCGATCGCGCGCCAGACCGCCTCGGGCGTGGCGGGTGCGCCAAGGTCAACGCGCGCGGGCGGCGTCGGGGCGAAGGCCGCGACCGCCTCGCGCAGGGCCTCGCGCACGGCCATGGCGAGCATGAAGGGCGGCTCGCCCACGGCCTTGCTGCCGTAGATCACGTCCACGCTGGGCGGAAAGGGGCGACGGAACAGCGCGACGCGGAAATCGTCCGGCACCTCGCCCACGGTCGGGATCTTGTAGGTGCTGGGCGCGTCGGTCAGCAGGCGGCCGTCCCTGCCGGTGCACAGCTCCTCGCAGGTCAGCCAGCCCAGGCCCTGCACGAAGCCGCCCTCGATCTGGCCGCGGTCGATGGCCTCGATCAGGGGATCGCCGACGTCGTGCAGCAGGTCCACGCGTCGCAGCGTGTAGGCGCCGCTGTAGCCGCAGACCTCGACCTCGGCCACCGCCGCGCCGAAGGCGAAGTAGTAGAACGGATGCCCGCGCCCCGCGGCGGCATCCCAGTGGATCACCGGGGTGCGGTAGTAGCCGGTGGCCGAGAGACTCACGCGCTGGCTGTAGGCCGCGGCGGCGAGCTGCTCGAACGGAATGCGCCGCACAGGCTCGCCGCGCACGCGCGCGCCGTCGTCGGCGAACTCGACCGCCTCGCTGTCGCAGGCGAGCAGCCCGGCCGCCACCGGCCGCAGGCGGTCGAGCAGGGTCTCGCAGGCCGCCTTCACCGCCTGGCCGTTGAGGTCGGAGCCGCTGCTGGCCGCGGTGGCCGAGGTGTTGGGCACCTTGTCGGTGCGCGTCACCATGATCTGCAGGCGCGACCTGGATACGCCCAGCGCGCGCGCTGCGACCTCCAGCATCTTGCTGTGCAGACCCTGGCCCATCTCGGTGCCGCCGTGGTTGAGCTGGATGCTGCCGTCGGCGTAGAGGTGCACCAGGGCGCCAGCCTGGTTGTACTCGGTCTTGTTGAAGCTGATGCCGAACTTCACCGGCGTGATGGCCAGGCCGCGCTTGCGCTGCGGCTGCGCGGCGTTGAAGGCGGCGATGTCCGCGCGGCGCTGCTCGAAGGCCGCATCGTGCAGCAGCTGCGCCCACAGCGGTTGCAGGTAGTTGTCGACCACCGGCTGCCCGTAGGGCGTGGTGTTGCCGCCCTCGGGGCGGTAGAAGTTGCGCGCGCGCACCGCGTGCGCCGGCAGGCCCCGATGTCGCGCGATGCGGTCGAGGATCTCCTCGCCGACCAGCATGCCCTGCGGCCCGCCGAAGCCGCGGAAGGCGGTGTTGGAGGGCAGGTGGGTCCTGCAGATGCGCCCGACGATGCGCACGTCCGGGCAGTAGTAGGCGTTGTCGACGTGCACCATCGCGCGCATCAGCACCGGCGGCGAGAGGTCGCAGCTCCAGCCGCCGTCGGCGAACAGCTCGACGTCGAGCGCGAGCAGGCGACCGTCCTCGTCGAAGCCGGCCGCATAGCGCGCCAGGAAGGGATGGCGCTTGCCGGTCAGCTGCATGTCCAGGCTGCGCGGCAGCTTGATCCGCACCGGTCGCCCGGAAAGCTGCGCGCCGAGCGCGGCCAGCGCGGCGAAGGCATTGGCCTGGGTCTCCTTGCCGCCGAAGCCGCCGCCCATGCGCAGGCAGCGGCAGACCACGCGGTTGGAGGCAAGGCCCAGCACGCGCGCGACGATGTGCTGGGTCTCGCTCGGATGCTGGGTCGAGGCCGCGACCTGCACCAGGCCTTCGGAATCGATCCAGGCCCAGCTGGTCTGGGTCTCCAGGTAGAAGTGGTCCTGCCCGCCGATGTGCAGCTCGCCCTCGACGCGGTGCGGCGCGCGCGCCAGCGCGGCCTTGGCATCGCCGCAGGCGACCTTGGCCGGCGCCAGGTGGAAGGCCTGCGCCGCGATCGCGGCTTCGATCGTGAGCAGGGCCGGCAGCGGCTCGTAGTGCACCTCGACCCGCGCCGCCGCCGCGCGCGCCTGCGCTTCGCTCTCGGCCAGCACCCAGGCCACGGCCTGGCCGTGGTAGCTCACCGTGTCGCTCGGGATCAGCGGCTCGTCGTGCAGGATCGGGCCGGTGTCGTTCTCGCCCGGGATGTCGGCGGCGGTCAGCACGGCGACCACGCCGGGCAG
>JANJTY010000361.1 GCA_024710865.1 Lysobacteraceae bacterium
GGAGGAGCGGAGCCGGCCTTCGACCCGGTTGAGGAGCCTAAGCATCGACGCTTGCCCGACGCCGTGCATATACCCTTCCCCGACGTTGTGCCTGGACCCTTGCCCGACGCCGTGCATGAACGCTTGCCCGACGTTGTGAACGAACGCTTGCCCGACGTTGTGCCGCAACGATCGCGCTGCCGTGGGCAGCAGGGGCTTGCCAGCGTTGTTCCCCTCGCCTTTCGCGCAGCGAAGGGGGAGGTTGGGAGGGGGTGCTTCGCGCCTGCGTGGGCCAGCGGTCGATCGGTTCTCCCCCGCGCCCCGTCGGCAGACCCTCGCCGCGCGGACGGAGATAGCCCACCTCAACCGGCTCGTCCGCGTCGCTCCAGCCACCACAGCAGCAGCGCGACGCCGAGCCATCCCAGGGCCCAGGGCCAGCCCGGTGCGGGGGTCGGCGCGGCACGCGCGCGCGGTGCGGGCAGCGGCTGCGCCAGCAGGCGCCGCGTGGCCACCTCCTGCTGCGCGGCGTACAGCGCGGGCGCATGCTCGGCTGCATGCACGTAGCGCCAGCGGCGGGCGTCGCCGGTTTCGATGGCATGCAGACCGGGGTCGCGCGGCCACCAGGCGGCGCAGCCGCGCGCGTCGGGCAGCAGCTCGATCGCAGCGCCGGCGGGATCGCGCACGCGCGCAGCGGAAGCGCTGGCGTCGAGTCCACATTCGACCGCGCGCTCGTCGCGCCAGATCCAGTCCGGCGCGGCCGCTTCGGCGACATCGCGCCGCGCGCGGGCGAGGGTTTCGCTGGCCTGTCTCCAGAGCGCGGCGTGGGTCTCGGCCTCGCCCGTCAGCGCGAGGCGGAAGCTGTCCAGCAGCCACCAGACGCCGATCCGGCCCTGCCCGAGCGGACGCCACGCGGCCACGCTGCTGCCGTCCTGCGCCCGCAGCAGCGGCAGCGCCTCGGCGTGCTCGACGCGCAGGGCGGCGCGGTGCAGTCGCGGCGCCTCGATGCCCGCCAGCGCCAGCTCGCGCGCGCCATCCCCGGCTTCGATGCGCCAGCCCAGGGCCAGCAGGTCCTCGCGTCCGGCCGGGCCGGGGCGCTGGGTCAGGCGCAGGAGCACGCCGAGTCCTTCGCGCGCCGCTGCGAGCAGGGCCCCGCGCCCGCCCGGACCCAGCGCGTCCCAGGCGCGCTCGTCGAGGATGACGAGGTCGCTGCGCGCCAGGGTCTCGCCGTCGGGCGCCAGACCCGGGCCGCCCAGCACCACGCCGCGCCCGAAGGCGATGCGCGCGTCCAGCTCGAGTCCGGCGTCCTCGATCCAGCGCCGCAGGAGCTTGAGCTCGGGCGAGGGCGCGCCGGCCAGCAGCAGCACGCGCAGCGGCGCAGGCGTCCGCACCTCGATGGGCAGCGGGATCTCGCCGCGCGTGCCGCCATCGGCATCGAGCAGGCGCAGCGAGAGCAGGGCCGGTCCCGGCGCGCGCGCCGGCGCGCTCAGGGCAAAGCGGCCGTCGGCGTCGGGTGTCGCGCGCTGCAGGGCTTCGCCGGCAGGATCGCGCAGCTCGACCGCGGCGATGCCGCCGCCTGAAACGTGGCCGTTGACCCGCACCGACTCGCCGCGCTGGGGTCGGCGGGTCCAGTCGAGCGCGTGCAGGCCTTCGGGCGCAGGCGCCGACACGAAGTCCGTGAGGCGGCCGGCGGCCGCATCCCGATCGCGTGGGGACAGGTAGCGGCCGAGCACGCGGAGGCCATCGGCCTGCGGATGACGGCGCAGGGCGGTGGCGAGATCGGGCACGCGCTCGGCCGCGCTCGGTGGGTCCTCGGCTTCGGGCAGGGCGATGAGCGTCGCGCCCTCGTCGACGGGCGCCGACGCGGCCGCGCCGCGCCAATCGGCGGCGAGCACCGTGAGCGGACGCGGCGCCGGCGCGGGCCGCGAGGGCGGAAACAGCGCGAGGTAGAGCAGCACGGCAGCGAGCGCGGCAAGCACGAGGCGGATGGCGATGGAAATGCCGCGTGCCGCGGCACCGGGCGACGGCATGGCGTCGCTTGCGCCCGCCTTCGCCGCGCGGACGCGAGGGAATGCGGTCAGAAGCACGCCAAGTCCGAGCAGGGCGGCGATGGCGATCTGCAGCGCGCTCATTCGGCCGCCTCCGGCAGCGCGTCGAGCCAGGCGCGACCGAGCGCGTCGGCGCGCACGCGATCGTGCGGCCCCTGCGGCGCGGGATCGAGCAGCGACCACAGCGCGGCGCGCAACTCGGCGGCGCAGGCGCTGCAGTCGGGCTCCAGACGCAGACGCTCGGCGCGCTCCTGCAGGTCGAGCCGGCGCTCGGACGGATGCCCGGCGAGCCAGGCCTCGAACGCGCTCAGCGCCTGGGCGAGCGCCGCGGAATCGGCGCCGGCCGGATCCAGCGCGGTCCACAGCGCCAGCGCGGGCGCATCCGCCGCCGCGCGCGCGACGAGCGGATCGCGCGGTTCGCGAACGCTGCCAGCCATCTCGCCGCTGCCGCGGCGGGAGAAGTCGATCGGCGGCAGCTCCAGGCCCACGCGCGCGAGGTAGATGCGGCTGGCCTGCTGGATCTGCTTGATCAGGTCCAGCGCGCGGTACTGGTAGGGCA
>JANJTY010000364.1 GCA_024710865.1 Lysobacteraceae bacterium
GTCGTAGGACACGTTGAGCAAGGTGGTCTGCGCCTGGGCGCCGCCAACGAGGCCACTGGAAAGGCCGGTGGCAAGTGCGAGGGCGAGCAGGCTGCGTCGGATCGGGCTGAACTTCATGGTCGGGCTCCTTGTTTGGGTGTCGGTGATGGACGAAATCTATCTGTCCGCCCTGGCGACCTGAACCAAGAAAAAACGCATTGCTTATTCAAGTCCGAGCACGCTTGCCTACAGCCCCCCGCCGTGGTTGATCACCCGCGTGGGAGCGGCGCGAGCCGCGAGGGGTTGAAGGCGATGGCGATGGGGTACTGCCCGAGAAACTCGCGACTTGCGTCGCTCCTACGGTACCCCGCCGTGCCGCCCTCCGTTACCATCGCCGCCATGTCCGCCGCTCCCGAACTCGACGTCTTCCATTGCCCGCTCGACGGCGTCCGCCTGGTCGAGGCCTCGGCCGGTACAGGCAAGACCTGGAACATCTGCGGTCTCTACCTGCGCCTGCTGCTCGAACGCGGGCTGGGGGTGGAGTCGCTGCTGGTGGTCACCTTCACCAAGGCCGCCACTGCCGAGCTGTCGGGGCGCATCCGCGACCGCCTCGCCGAGACCCTGCGCGTGCTCGACGGCACCGCCCCAGGCGGCGACCCCTTCGTGCCGCGCCTGATCGAGACGGTGCAGGCGCGCGGCGTCGACACCGCACTGATGCGCCTGCGCCTGCGCCATGCGCTGCAGGTCTTCGACGAGGCGTCGATCTTCACTATCCACGGCTTCTGCCAGCGTGCGCTCGCCGATACGCCCTTCGCTGCCGGCCTGCCCTATGCGCTCGAGCTGGTCGAGGACGACGACGCGCTGCGCCTGGAGGTGGTGCGCGACTTCTGGCGGCGCGAGTTCGCCGGCGGTGCGCTGCCCGCGGCGCTCGCCGCCCACCTGCTGGCACGCCGGGACAGCCCCGAGGCGTGGGCGGACGTCCTCGGTCGCCACATGGCGCGCCCGCTCGCGCGCGTGCTGTGGGACGAGGCGGCGCACGCGGCTGAGGATGCCCGTTGTGCCGCTGCCGTTGATGCCGCGCAGGTGCGCCTGGATGCGGCCTGGGCCGCGGCGCGCGCGCTGGCCGGCGAGCGCGAGTCCGCGGTCGAGCACGTGCTGGCCAGCCTCGAGCACCTCAACGCCACCAGCTACAAGGCCGATGCGGTGGCGCGCGCGGGCGCCGAGTGGGCGCACTGGCTGGGCGCGCACGACGTCTCCACGCCGCTGCCAAAGGACCACAAGCTCGCCCTGCTTGCCGCCGACACCTTACTCGCGCGCAGCAAGAAGGATGCCCTCAAGCGTGGCCTGGCGCCGCCTGCCCACCCCTTCTTCGATGCCGCCGCCGAGCTGCTCGCCGCCCGTGCAGAGGCCGAAGCCCTGCTCGACGGCTTGCGCGCGGGCCTGCTGCGGCGCTGCATCGAGTCGGGGGCGGAAGCACTGCGCCGGCGCAAGCGCGACGAGCGCCAGATTGCCTTCGACGACATCCTGTGGAATGCCCACCAGGCCTTGCACGGTGGCGCCCAGCCCTGGCTTGCGGCGGCGCTGCATGCGCGTTATCCGGTGGCGCTGATCGACGAATTCCTGGACACCGACCCGCTGCAGTTCGGCATCTTCGACCGCATCTACCGCGCCGAGGGTCGTCACGGCACGCTGTTCCTGGTCGGCGACCCCAAGCAGGCGATCTACAGCTTCCGCAGCGCCGACCTGTTTACCTACCTGATGGCGCGCGAGCGTGCCGATGCGCGCTACACCCTGGCCCACAACCAGCGCTCGGCGCCCGCACTGATCGAGGCCTGCAACCACCTGTTCGGCGCCAACCCGGCAGTGTTCATGATGACCGGGCTGGATTACGTGCAGGTCGGCGCCGGCAGCCGGCCGCGCACGCCGCTGGTCGACGATACCGAGGCCGGGGAGGGCGGCGCAGCACCGGGCGACCCCGGACCACCGCTGCGGCTGTGGCGGATCCCGCGCGACGAGACGCTGGCGACGGCCGGGGGTAAAGAGGGCGAACAGAGCGACGGGGGTGATGGGCAGGCCGGCGGTGACGGCGCTCTGGATGCGAGCGGCGGCGTGCGCCTGGCGCGTGCCGAGGCCTTGCGCCGTGCTGCACGTGCGAGTGCGGCCGAGATCGCCCGCCTGATCGCAGCTGGCGCGGCCGGGCGCATCCGCATCGGCGAGCGCCCGCTCGCGCCAGCCGACATCGCCGTGCTGGTGCGCAGCCACAGCCAGGGCGCGCGCATGCGCCAGGCGCTGGCGGCGGCGGGCGTGGGCAGCGTCGAGCTGTCGCAGGCCAGCGTGTTCCACACCGAGGACGCGGAGGAACTCGAGCGCGTGCTGCTGGCGATCGCCGAGCCCGGGCGTGAACGCCGCGTGCTCGCCGCGCTCGCCACCTCGGCGATGGGGCATGACGCGGCCGCGCTCGCCCGCCTGGCGGCCGACGAGGCGGCGCTGCTCGCTCGCCTGGAGGCGTTTGCGCGCTGGCGCGAGCTGTGGCTGGCGCGTGGCTTCGGCGTCATGCTGCGGCAGTGGATGAGCGATGCCGGTGTCGCCGCCCGCCTGCTCGCGCGCGCCGACGGCGAGCGCCGCCTCACCAACCTGATGCACCTGGCCGAGCTGCTGCAGCAATCCGCCGGCCAGGCCTCGCCGGAGGTGCTGTTGCGCAGTCTCGCCAGCCGCCGTGCCGATGCGCGCGGCGGCGAGGCCGCCCAGCTGCGCTTGGAGTCGGACCGCAACCTGGTACAGATCGTCACCGTGCATCGCGCCAAGGGCCTGGAGTACGGCATCGTGTTCTGTCCCTTCCTGTTCGACGGCTACAGCCACAACGGCAGCGAAGGGCCGATGCGCGCCTGGCATGACGACGACGGCGAACTGGTGCTCGACTACCGCGCCGACCCCGCCGATGCCAAGGAGATCGCCACCCGCCTGCGCCGCGAGCGCCAGGCCGAGGACCTGCGCCTGATCTACGTCGCGCTCACCCGTGCCGTGCAGCGCTGCTACCTGGTGGTGGGCAGCT
The DNA here is from genome assembly GCA_024710865.1 of Lysobacteraceae bacterium. GTDB lineage: Bacteria > Pseudomonadota > Gammaproteobacteria > Xanthomonadales > Xanthomonadaceae > JANJTY01. The sequence goes on from JANJTY010000364.1 coordinate 3,032, forward strand.
ATGCGACCTCGAGTTTTGGCCGCATCAGTCACGGCGAGGGCGGGCGCAGTCTGCTCAACTGGATGGTGGCCGGCGTCGGCATGAGTCCGGCGCAGTGGGACGCCCACAAGCGGAGCCCGGCCGACATCGACGCGCAGTGGCGCGCGCTGGTGGCCGCGGCGAAACACGAAGGCAGGCCGGTGATGCGCCTGGACGATCTGCCCAGCGGCGAGGCCGGGGCGCTCGCCATGCCGTCCGGCGCCACCCAGCGTCCGCGCGCCCAGCGTCCGCCGCAGGTGGGCGCGGGCTGGCGCATCGGCAGCTTCAGCGCGCTGATCTCGGGTGCGGTACATGAGCAGGCAGCGCGCGACCACGATGCCCGCGCGCTGCCTGCGTCCGCACCGGAGGCGGCAGCGGGGAGCGAGGTGGCGCCCGGCCAGCCCATCCCCGCCGACGACATCCTGCGCTTCCCGCGTGGCCCGGTGGCAGGCGACTGCCTGCACGCGGTGTTCGAGGCCATCGATTTCTGCGACCCGAGCGGCTGGGAGGCGGCCATCGCCGCCGCGCTGCAGGCGCACCCGCAGCGCCCGTCCGCCACCCTGGGCGAGCGCGAGCGTGCGCTCGAGACCGTGCGCCAGCCGCAGCGCCTGCGGCGCATGCTCGACGACGTGCTTGCCACGCCGCTGCTGGGGGCGAC
>JANJTY010000413.1 GCA_024710865.1 Lysobacteraceae bacterium
CCGGCCATCCGCAACCTGATCCGCGAGGACAAGGTCGCGCAGATGTACTCCTCGATCCAGACCGGCCAGCAGTACGGCATGCAGACCCTCGACCAGTGCCTGCAGGACCTGGTCAAGCGCGGCCTCGTGGCGCGCCAGCAGGCGCGCGAGTACGCGAAGGACAAGCGGCTGTTCGACTGATGAAAGCCGGGATTCGGGATTTGGGATTCGGGATTCGTAGGAGCAAGAGCCCGCGACCACCCGCTTCAGCGAATCCCGAATCCCGAATCCCGAATCCCGGAGCTCCAGCATGAGCAGCATCGACTTCACCAGCTTCCTGAAGCTGATGGCGCACAAGAAGGCGTCGGACCTGTTCATCACGGCCGGTCTGCCGCCCTCGATGAAGGTGCACGGGAAGATCGCACCGATCACGCAGAATCCGCTCACGCCTCAGCAGAGCCGGGACCTGGTGCTGAACGTGATGAACCCTTCGCAGCGCGAGGAGTTCGAAAAGACGCACGAATGCAACTTCGCGATCGGCGTGTCGGGCGTCGGCCGTTTCCGCGTCAGCTGCTTCTACCAGCGCAACCAGGTCGGCATGGTGCTGCGTCGGATCGAGACCAAGATCCCGTCGGTCGACGAACTGAACCTGCCGCCCGTCGTCAAGACCCTGGCGATGACCAAGCGCGGGCTCATCATCTTCGTCGGCGCCACCGGCACCGGCAAGTCGACCTCGTTGGCGGCGATGATCGGCTACCGCAACCAGAACTCCTCCGGCCACATCATCACGATCGAGGATCCGATCGAGTTCGTGCACAAGCACGAGGGCTGCATCATCACCCAGCGCGAGGTTGGCATCGACACCGATAGCTGGGAGGCGGCGCTGAAGAACACACTGCGCCAGGCGCCCGATGTCATTCTGATCGGCGAGGTGCGCACGCGCGAGGGAATGGACCACGCGATCGCCTTCGCCGAAACCGGCCACCTCTGCCTTTGCACCCTGCACGCCAACAACGCCAACCAGGCGCTCGATCGCATCATCAACTTCTTCCCCGAGGACCGGCGCGGCCAGCTGTTGATGGATCTCTCGCTCAACCTGAAGGGGATCATCGCGCAGCAACTCATCGCGACCCCGGACGGCAAAGGCCGGCGCGTCGCGATGGAAGTGCTGCTGGGCACGCCGCTGGTGCAGGACTACATCCGCGACGGTGAGGTCCACAAGCTCAAGGAGGTGATGAAGGAATCCACCCAGCAGGGCATGCGCACCTTCGACCAGAGCCTGTTCGAGCTGTACCAGGCCGGCGAGATCAGCTACGAGGACGCGCTGCGTTCGGCCGACTCGGCCAACGAAGTGCGCCTGCGCATCAAGCTCAGTCAGGGCGGCGACGCGCGCTCGCTCTCGCAGGGGCTGGACGGCGTGGAACTGGTGCAGGACCGCCATTGAGGTTCCGGCGCGTCGCCTCAGGCGGCGCGCATCCAGGGCGGCGAATGCAGCGCTATCCGCGCCTGCACCGGGCAGTCGGCGCGGTGCGCGCCGGGCAGCCAGCCGGTGCTCATCAGGAACTCGCCCACGATCTCGCCGCCGGTGAAGCGGAAGGTGGCGCGGAACAGCTTGACCCAGTCGGCTTTCGTGCGTGGGTGGTGGACATCGATCCAGTCCGCGAAACTGCCGTGCGTGTCGCGCAGGCGCAGCAGCACGCCGGCGTTGTGGATGGCGGCGTCGATCTTGAGCCGGTTGCGTACGATGCCTGCGTCGGCCAGAAGACGCCTTCGCTCTGGCTCGCCGTAGGCGGCCACGCGGGCCGGATCGAAGCCCTCGAAAGCGCGTCGGAAGTTGTCCTGCTTGGCCAGGATCGTGCCCCAGCTCAGCCCGGCCTGGTTGATCTCCAGCACCAGGCGTTCGAACAGGCTGGCGTCGTCGCGCAGCGGGAATCCATAGGCGTTCTCGTGGTACGGCGCGTGCAGCGGGTGCCGGGGAGCGAAGTCGCAATAGGTGCTCATGCCGGATCGCCAGGGTAGGAGCCGACAGTGTGCGGAGCCGGGACGCCGCCTGCCTGAACGGGGCGAGCGCATGCGGCCTGGGACGCTGCCGGCGGAGCCCCGCGATGGCTACAATGCGGCATGGATTCGCCATCCTCGCTCGCCAACCACTTCCTGATCGCGATGCCGTCGATGCAGGATCCCAACTTCGCGCGCGGCGTGACCCTGGTTTGCCAGCACGGCGAGGACGGCGCGATGGGCATCCTGATCAACCGCGTTTCGGATTTCACCCTCGGCGACGTGCTCGGGCAGATGCGCATCGAAACGCGCGATACGGCGCTGGCGGCCTCTGCCGTGCTGCTGGGGGGGCCGGTGCAGCCCGAGCGGGGCTTCGTGCTGCACGATGGCGGAACGCGCTGGGACTCCTCATTCCGCGTCTCCGACGGACTCGCGATCACCACGTCGCGCGACATTCTGGTCTCGATTGCGGAAGGCGAAGGGCCACGCCACGCCGTGGTCGCCCTGGGTTACGCCGGATGGACCGCCGGCCAGCTCGAATCCGAACTGCAGGACAATGCTTGGCTGACCGTGCCGGCCGATGCCGCCGTCCTGTTCGAGACCCCGCTCGAGCGCCGCTGGCAGGCTGCCGCGCGCCTGGTCGGGGTCGATCTCGACCGGCTGGCGGGCTACGCCGGTCGCGCCTGATGCCGGCGCCGGCCTGCGTGCTGGGTTTCGACGTCGGTGCCCGCCGCATCGGCGTCGCGATTGGCAACCCCGTCTCCGACAGCGCGCGCGACCTCGAAGTGGTCGGCATGCTCGCCGACGGACCCGACTGGGCGCGTATCGATCGCCTGGTGCAGGACTGGCGCCCGGCCACGCTGGTGGTGGGCGAGCCACTGCGCCTGGATGGCGGAGACCAGCCGGCGCGCCAGCGCGCGAGGGGATTCGCGCGCGCGCTGCGCCGCCGCTACGCGCTGCCGGTGGAACTGGTGGACGAGCGTTCGACCTCGGTCGAGGCTGCACGCCAGTTCGCGCGCGAGCGCGCCGGCGGGGCGCGCCGCCGGCGCGACGCCGAACGCCTGGACGCCATGGCGGCAGCCCTGATCCTGCGCCGCTGGATGGATCACGGCGGTGCGCCGGAGCCGGCGCCTGACGTATCCTCCTGCCACGACCCGGGAGCTCCGAC
>JANJTY010000404.1 GCA_024710865.1 Lysobacteraceae bacterium
TAAAAAAGCGAAGCAGCAATAGCGGCGCGGACAGGCCTGCGAAATAGCCGGCGAAGTCGGCCAGCAGCCGCAGCACCGAGCCCGGCTCGAGCCCGAATGCGGCGCTGTAGGTCGGATGCGCCTGGATAACGAAGAGGTGCGCCGCAGCCCAGGCCGCGAGCGCCAGTGACCAGGCAAGGCGTCGCCGCACCGGCTCAAGAACGGTGCGCAGTGCTATGGCGAGAGCAAGCAGGGCGGCGACCAGGCCGGTGAACGAGGCCAGGGCCAGGGTGAAGCGTACGAAGCCCGGGGAGCCCAGCGCTCCGGCCGCGTTGGCGGCCAGGATCGGAACCAGCGCGAACGAGCCCTGGAAGCCCTGGCGCACCGCAATGTCCGGTTGCGTGACCAAGACGTGGACATGCAAGGCGACAGAGGCGAGCGCGACAGCGGTGATCGCGAGCGCGTGCAGGCGCGTCTTCATGCGGGAGGCTCCCCGGGTGCCCGCGTGCAGCCTAGCACTGCGGGCTGGGCGGGGCCGAACTCAGCCCTGGGTTGCGATCTCCACCGCCTGCGCGTCCAGCGCGCGCAGCAGTTCGCGCGGATCGAGTTCCACCTGCAGCCCGCGCTGACCGCCGTTGCAGAGGATGGTCTGGAAACCCAGCGCGGAGGCATCGAGCAGGGTCGGCACGCGCTTCTTCTGGCCGAACGGACTGATGCCGCCGACGCGGAAGCCGGTGATGCGCTCGGCCTGCGGCACGGGCAGCATCGCGGCGTGCTTGCCGCCGAGCGCGGCGGCGAAGCGCTTCAGGCTGAGCTCCTGGTCGACCGGCAGCACGGCGCATGCCGGCTTGCCGTCGAGGTCCAGCATCAGGGTCTTGAGCAGGCGCGCGGGCTCCACACCGAGCGCGGCGGCAGCGTGCCGGCCGATGTTGGCGGCGTCCGGATCGTAGTCGTACTGGTGCAGGCGGTAGGCGACGCCGGCGGCGTCGAGGGCGCGGGTGGCGGGCGTGGCGCGGCTCATGGCGATGCGGTGGACGGGTCGGGCGGTGATTGTGCCCGGCCGCGCGCCCGCACCCCAGTGCGCGAAGCGAGCGGGTTCAGGCCGACGGGAGAGGCGCAGCGGCCTCGCGCAGCCAGTCCCAGCGGGCGCGATCGCCGCCGCCTTCGATGCCGTCCGGCAGCGGTGGCGTGGCGCGCAGGGTCAGCAAGCCGGTCCAATCATCGCCCGTGCGAAAGCGCTCGGCGGCGTGCTGCGCCAGCACACGCGACACCGCCCAGGCCCGTGGCAGGCGCAGGGCGCTGCCGTCGACGGCGCGAAACGGCGCCAGCTTGTCGACGTCACCGCGCCATTGCGCATTATGCGTTCGCAGGCCGGAGCCGTCGGGTCGGCGCAGCCAGATGAGGGCGAGTTCGCCTTCGCAAAGCAGTTCGAACACCGATCCGTCTGGCGCAGCGATGCGCTCGGCGCGCGCGACGACTGCGGCGCGCGGCGCGGCCGGGAGCGGAAAGGGCATCGGCGGCGGAGGTGGTGGGCTTGGGCGCAGGAAGAGCAGGAGCAGGCCGGCCAGGCCGGCGCCCAGGGCGATCACCGGAAACAGCATCCAGACCACGAACATCCCGGCGCCGGCTGGCGAGCCTTCGGTGCGGAAGTTGCCCAGATCGGTCAGCATCAGCGAGAGCCAGGCGCAGTAGGCGGAGACCGCCAGGAGCGCCAGGGCAAAGATGGGGCGAAGCAGGTTGAGGAGCTGCCACCACATGCGGGCAGGGAGCGTGTGGGAAAGACCGAAGTCTGCGCGCGCTCTGGGTAGTTGCGCCAGAGGCGTCGCCCGCCGCAACCCGCCGAACTGCCCGCCTGACTTGGGCGTCGAGGGCGCGGGCCGGTACCATCCCAGCTCCCCCAGGGGCTTCGCGCACCCGGCAACGAGGACGAGCAGGATCGATGACGAGGGATGCCCGCCCAGCAACCGAGCATCTAGCAGGCCACCTGCGCCCGCGCATCGGCCTGGTCCTTGGTCCGGCCCTCTTCCTGCTCTGCTATTGCCTGCCCGGCCTGACCGGCCTGGAGGATGCGCCGCGCGCCGTGCTGGCGGTGACCCTGTGGGTGGCGACGTGGTGGATCTGCGAGCCGATCCCGATGGCGGCGACCTCGCTGCTGCCGATCGTGCTGTTGCCGCTCAGCGGCGGCGCAAGCGAGCGCGTGGCGAGCGCGGCCTACGGCAACCCCATCGTGTTCATGTACCTGGGTGGCTTCACCATCGCCATCGCGATCCAGAAGTGGAACCTGCACACCCGCATCGCGATGGCGATCGTGGCCATGGTCGGCAGCGGCGGCTCGCGCCTCACCCTCGGCATCATCCTCGCCACGGCCTTTCTTTCGATGTGGATCTCGAACGCCGCCACGGCGCTGATGATGCTGCCCATCGGCCTGGCCCTGATCGAGGAGATCCGCCAGCAGCGGCTGTACGACGAGGCTTCGCTGCAGCGCTTCGCCAAGGGCCTGCTGCTGTCGATCGCCTATGCCGCCTCGATCGGCGGCCTCGCCACCCTGATCGGCTCGGTGCCCAATGCGGTGTTCGCCGCGGTGTCGGCGCAGAGCCTTGGGCGCGAGGTGAGTTTCGCGGACTGGTTCCTGTTTGCCGCGCCCCTGACGGCGCTGATGCTCGTCGCCCTGTACCTGTACATGACCCGGGTCGCGTTCCGCGTCGCCGCGCAGCAGGAGCTGGGCGCGGGCTTCGCGCGCGCCCAGTTGCGCCGGCTCGGGCCGATGGCGGCCGAGGAGCGCACCGTGCTGGCGGTGTTCGGTGGCGTCGCGGCGCTGTGGATCTTCGGCGGCTTCCTTCCCGAGCGCTGGCAGCTGTCCGATACGGCGGTCTCGATGCTGGGCGCCATCGGTCTCTTCCTGCTGCCGGCGCGGCGCGGGCGCCTGCTGGACTGGGCCGACATGAAGGCGCTGCCCTGGGGCCTGCTGCTGCTGTTCGGGGGCGGACTCTCGCTCGCCGCGGCCTTCGAGTCCTCCGGCCTCACGGCCTGGTTCGGCACCCTGCTGGGTGGCCTGGAGGCGCTGCCGTTCTGGCTCGTGATCGTGGCCCTGGCCGCGATCGTGCTGCTGATGACCGAAATCATGTCCAACACCGCGGTGTCGAACATGCTGATCCCGGTCGGCATCGGCCTGGCGCTCGGCATCGGCGCCGAGCCGCAGGCCATCATGGCGACCATCGCGCTCTCGGCCAGCTGCGCCTTCATGCTGCCGATCTCGACCCCGCCCAACGCCGCCGTGTTCAGCGCCGACTACCTGCGCATCGAGGACATGGTGCGCGCCGGGGTGTGGATGAACCTGGCCGCAGTGGTCCTGATCAGCGCCTTCGTGCTGCTTTGGCAGCCGGTCGCCATGGGCTGATCCGATCGATCCGGAACGTGTTCGCCCGGAAACCTGCGTAACAAACGTGCTGACAGCCTCCGCGTGCCCTGCCACCCCACATGTCCATCGTCCTGACCGACTTCGCCCGCACCCGCCTGTTCCCGCGCGAGCCGCGCCGCAACACCATCCAGGACTGCAGCCCGGAGCAGTTCGAGCACCACCTCAACACCGTCGATCCGGTGGCGGTGCTGCCGGGCTATGCACCGTTCTGCGTCCTGCACGTGCACCGCAACTGGACCTCGACGCGTTGCTTCGCCCTGCCCATCACCGGCGCCAACCGCCACCGGCTGCGTTCGGCCTACGAGGCGCGGACGAAGGCTGAACTGCCGGTGCTGGTGCGCTGGTTCGAGGACGTCGAGCCGCCGCTGGCCAATTATCTGATCGCCATCCTTTACGACCGCGCGCAGCTGGCGAAGGAGGGCACGGCGATCGAGGCCGAGTGGGGCGTGGTCGGCTGCCTCTACACGCTGGAGCCGGAAGAGACGCCAATGACGCCGATCACACTGATGCGCAATGCGCTGGGCGTGGAGCAGGGCGGCTCCGGCGTGCCAATCGAGCGCGAGGCCTACCTGCGCAGCGTGGCGTTCTGGGAGACGCACGCGAATTGGCGCGGCTGAGGGTCAGGCCCCGCCCGCCAGCACGACGCGATCGCGCCCTTCCGCCTTGGCCTGGTACAGCGCTTCGTCGGCGCGGCGCAGCAGGTCGTCGGGGTCTTCACCGGGCTGCGGGCAGGTGGCGGCGACGCCGATGCTGATGCTGACAACGGGCACCACGTCGGAGGCGCGGTGCTGGATGCCGAGGCCGCGCACCTGTTCGCGCAGGCGCTGCGCGACGCGCAGGGCCTCGGCGCCATCGCAGTCGGGCAGCAGTACGGCGAACTCCTCGCCGCCGTAGCGCGCGGCAAGGTCGGCCTCGCTGCGCAGGTTCTGCGCCAGTGCTTCCGCCACGGCGGTGAGCGTGGCGTCGCCGGCCAGGTGGCCATAGCTGTCGTTGTAGGCCTTGAAGGCGTCGATGTCGGCCAGCAGCACCGCCAGCGGTCGGCGCGTACCGGCCTGCTGCAGCCAGGCTGCCTGCAGGCGCCGGTCGAAGGCCCCGCGGTTGGCGATGCGGGTCAGGCCGTCGAGCGAGGCGAGGCGCTGCAGGCGCTCGTTGGCCTGGCGCAGCTGCTCGGTGCGCTGGGCCACTTCGCGCAGCAGTTCGCGCTCGCGCGCGCGCAGCTGCCACAGCCGCAGGCGGTACAGACCCAGCAGCAGGGCGAGCACGCCCAGGACCGCCCCGGTCCGGAAGGTGGTGGTCTGGTGCCAGGCCGGCAGGATGTCGAAGGCGAAGCTGGCGCCTTGCTCGTTCCAGACGCCGTCGTTGTTGCTGGCGATCGCCTGGAAGGTGTAACGACCCGGCGGCAGGCGGGTGTAGTGCGCGACGCGCGTCGTTCCGGCCTCGTTCCAGTCGGCGTCGTACCCGTGCAGGCGGTAGCGGTAGCGCACCGCTGCCGGGGCAACGTAGCTGGTGGCAGCGAAGCGCAGCTCGATGCGCTCGACTCCGGGGCCGAGCGCGACACCGACCGCCGGATCGTGCTCGCGTCCGTTCACCAGCAGGCCTTCGATCACCACCGGCGGCGGTTCGGTATTGAGCAGCAGGTGCGCAGGATCGACGATCACCACGCCCTGCACCGTGCCGAACCAGAGCCGCCCATCGCGGGTGCGCCAGGCCGGCGTCTGCGAGGCGCCGTTCGCCTGCGAGGCCAGCATGCCGTCGTGTTGGCCGAACCACTGTGGCTCGATGCGTCCGGCCGCGCCGTTGTCGAGCGCGGCAAGATCGGCCTCGGCGATGCGGGCGATGCCGCGGTTGGAGCTGACCCAGAAATGGCCGGCGCCGTCGTCCAGGATCGCGAACACGGCATCGCCGAAGAAGCCCGCGCGCTGGGCATAGGTGGTGGTCTCGCCGCCGCGCACGCGGATCAGGCCGATGCTGGTACCGATCCAGAGCGAGCCGTCGCGGGCCGGATGGAAGGCGAACACGCTCATGCCAGGCAGGCCGCTGGTGCCGCAGCGGTCGAGCACGCCGTCCTTGAGGCAGCGCAGCCCGCTGCGCAGGCCGATCCAGAGGCGGCCGTCGGGCGCCTCGTACAGGGCACGGGTGTCGTCACCCACGGTGGCCTCGACCACGGTCACCGCGTCGCCGTGGATCCGGGCCACGCCCTGCAGACTGCCGACCCAGACGCCACCAGCGCGGGCGCGGGCGAAGGCGAACACGATGGTGCCGGGCAGGCCATCGTCGAGGCCGAAGTGGCGGATGCCGCCATCTGGCGCGATGCGGTTCACGCCCTCGGTGCCGCCGATCCAGAGGCGTCCTTCGTCGTCGTCGAGGATGGCGCGGACGAGCTGGCTGGGCAGGCCGGCATTGATCGCATCGGCCGGCATCAGGCGCTGCTCCTCG
>JANJTY010000428.1 GCA_024710865.1 Lysobacteraceae bacterium
GACCAGCGAGCCGGCGCCCAGCCAGACCGGAATGTTCACCCGCTCCTTGTCCTGCACCGTGAGCTGCAGCGGACCGAGCCGGGCCTGATGCGATTCGCGGGTGTAGCTGAAGCCGCCGTAGGCCAGGCCCAGCACGCCGGCGATGATCAGGACCAGGGCGACGACTCGGATTGCGTTCATCGGAACCACTCCTCGAAGGTTGGAAACCGATCCGCCGGTGGCCAGGCATCTGGCTCCAGGCGTGTGGCCTGCACTGCAGCCACGCCAGCGCGGGACGCGCGGCACGGGACGGACGCTGTCTAGGCTGGACTTCGTTTGCCCCGCCGTCGGTACGCCAGCACACATAGGCACCGCGCATGACCGGGGCGAGGACCAGCGCCAGGGCGATGTCGAAGCGGCCGCACGCGCAGCGGGGCTGGGTTCGCCAGCGCACCGACGCCCTACGGCGCCCGGTCCAGGATTCGCTGCAGCTGTGCCGCCCGTAGTCACCAGGCACAGGCTCCGCCGCCCGCCCTACGTCCCAGGTTGCGGTTCTACTGCAGCGACGTGCTGTCCGGAGTTGATCATGAACACCCAGGTAAGAAAGATGCTTGTGGCCCTGCTGATCCTCGGCTTCGGCCTTGGCCTTGGCGCCTGCAACACGATGCGCGGTCTGGGCAAGGACACCGAAGTGGCCGGCGAGAAGATCCAGGATGAGGCCGAACGCCACATCGACGAGGACAAGCGCAAGCGCGACTGAGGTCTGTCGTTCGGGGTGTGTCCGTGCGCATCGATGCAGGGTGCCGGCGCGTCCACGGTGCGGCTGACTCGGCGCGGATTTCCTATCCGCAGATTCGCAACGCGTCCTGCGGCGAGGCCCTGCACACCGCTTTCCATTCTCCACCGGTACCCGCAACAGCTGCCGGCGGCCGAGGCCGCCGGCCCTTTCATCCCACTGGAGCCATGAACATGAAACGTCACCTTCTGGTGCTTGCCATCACCGCCGCCCTGTTGCTGGGCGGCTGCCAGGAAACCCCGCGCGAAACCGCCTCCGACGTCGCCAAGGCCCGCCAGGACTCGGCGCAGGCCGTGGACGAAGCGCGCGAGGATGCCGACAAGAGCAGGGCCGACTCCGGCCGCAAGGTCGCGTCGGCGCAGCAGGACTACGCAGAGACGACCCAGGACGCGCGCGGCAAGCTGGGCGAGGTCCGATCCGAGGCCCTCGCCAAGACCGCGCAGGCTGATTTCGATCTCGCCAGCGCGGCGATCGAGGGTCGCTTCGAGGTGGCCCGGCAGAAATGCGATGCCATGTCGGGCACCGGGAAGGATGCCTGCCTGAGCGCTGCGGACGCCAAGCGCACGGCCGACCTCGCCGCGGCAGTCGCCCGCCGCGACAAGACGTTGCTGGCTGCCGACCGTCCCGACTGATCGGTCGGCGCCGATCGGCGGCACGCGCGAAAGGAAGGCGCCGCGCGCGCCCGATGCGCCATGCGTCTGGAAGGCGCGCGCGGCGGAGCGGAATGCTCCGGAAGCCGATGCAGGTGCCGCGCGCCGCCATCCCCGTGCATAAGGCCGGGACGTGGCGGCGGGCGGTGTTCTGCCTCAGCCCTTGATCACGTCCGGGCCCTTGCCGAAGGCCTTCTCGTACACGCCCTTGCCGACCTTGCGGTACTGGGTGAAGCCGTGCTTCGCAGCGTGGCCGTCCTTCAGCACGTGAGCATTGCCGACGGCGAGGTTGGGGGCGGAAATCACGCGCGCTACCGCGGCACCGCAGTCGGGGCAGGCCGTCAGCGGATCGGCGCCGAGCCGTTCCAGCTGATCGAAGCCCGCACGGCAATGCGGACAGCCCTCGGCGACGCAGCGGTACTCGAAGATCGGCATGTCAGGCCAGCTGGGGATCGGGCAGGGTGGCTTCAAGCGCCTCGAGCTGGTGCCAGCGGTTGACGATGCGGCAGAACAGCTCGGCGGTGCGCTCGGCGTCGTAGATGGCCGAATGCGCCTCGTTCTGGTCCCAGGCGATGCCCGCGGCCTGCACCGCGCGGCTGAGGACGGTCTGGCCGTAGGCCAGGCCGGCCAGGCTGACGGTGTCGAAGTTGCTGAAGGGATGGAACGGGTTGCGCTTGTGCGCGGTGCGCTTGACCGCGGCATTGACGAAGCCGAGGTCGAAGGCGGCGTTGTGCCCGACCAGGATGGCGCGCTGGCAGTCGTACTTGCGCACCACGCGACGCACCTCGGCGAAGACGTGATTGAGCGCGTCGCGCTCGTCGCGCGCCAGGCGGAAGGGGTGGTCGATGTCGATGCCGGTCACCTCCAGCGCGCGCGGGTCTATGTTGGCGCCGGGGAAGGGATTGACGTGCGAGGCGGCGACCTCGCCGGGGTAGACCGTGCCGTCCGGCCGCATCTCGATGGGCACGGCGGCGATTTCCAGCAGGGCATCGCGTTCGGAGTCGAAACCGCCGGTCTCGACGTCGACCACGACGGGCAGGAAGCCGCGGAAGCGGGAGGCCATGCGGCTGGCGGGCGGGTGTTCGCTCATTCGTGGAGGATAACAGGCCGACGTGATCGAGCCGGCGCGGCAGCGACGCGGGTGACCTCTGCCGCATTGACCCCCGTGGCCCGCACCGCTAGCTTCCGCGCTGGGGATGGCTCGGGAGCTTCGATGAGCGGATTCGGCGATGGCTGGCGCTGGGGCGAACTGCTCGGCCTGTGCCTGCTCGGCCTGCTGCTGATGCTGCTGTGGCAGGTGCCGGCGCTGGGCTT
>JANJTY010000553.1 GCA_024710865.1 Lysobacteraceae bacterium
GGTCTTGGCCAGCTTGACGCCGCCGGCCTTGCCGCGGCCGCCGGCGTGGATCTGCGCCTTCACCACCCAGAAGTCGCCGCCGATTGCCTTGGCCGCATCGACGGCCTCCTCGGGCGTGCGCGCGACGCGGCCGGCGGGCACGGCGATGCCGTAGTCGGCGAACAGCTGCTTGGCCTGGAACTCGTGGAAATTCATGGATCACCTTGGGGCCGGAGGCCCGCGCAGCACGGCGGCGGGCCGGTGGGACGGGCTCTGGGGAAGCGCCGCGAGCGGGCGCGTATTGTGGCGAAGGGGGCGGTCGAGGGCAAACCGGAGCCGCGGCGGGCCGGCGCTATACTGCCCCTGGATCGCAACCTTGGAGGACGTGGGCGTGCCGGCCAGTCACTCATCCGGACTGCCCAGTTCGCGCCTGGAGTTCAGCGGCGAGGCTGCGCTGCGCCGCGAACTGTACTTCTTCACGCTCTACCGCCTGCTGCAGGCGGTCTTGCTGGCCTTTGCCGTGTTCAGCCCGATTGGCAGCGCGCTCGCGCCGGCGCGCGAGGTCGGCCTCGCGAATGCAGTTGCTTCGCTGTACCTCGCCGTCGCGTTCGCATTGTTCGTTACCGGCCTCGATCGTCGCCTCGGACTGCGCCGCCAGGCCGCAGTCGGCGCCGTCGCCGATATCGCGATGGCGACCCTCGCCATCCATGCGCTGCAAGGGCCCGAGACCGCCATCGCGCTGATGCTGGTGGTGAATATCGGCGCCGCCGCATTGTTGCTTCCCTTGCGCACGGGACTGGGGCTCGCGCTGCTGGCCGGCGTTGCCCTGGTTGCCGAGTACCTGGTCTCGCATTTCGGCGCCTCCATGCAGCCTCGCGGCTTCACCGAGACGCTGATGTTCGCGGTCACCTACTTGGCCGCCGCGGTCCTCTGCCATTTGTTAGGTGCGCAGATGCGCGAGACGCATGCGCTGGCCGAACGGCGCGGCGCGGACCTCGCCAACCTGTCCCAGCTCAACGAACTCATCATTCGCCGCATGCGCACAGGCGTTCTGGTGGTCGATGCCGGCAACCGCATCCAGCTGTTCAACGAGGCCGCCTGGCACCTGCTCGGCAACCCGAGCCCGCAGCAGCGCGACCTGGCGGACGTCGCCCCGGAGCTGTCGCGCCGCCTCTACCACTGGCGCTTCGAGACCGAGATCGAGCCCGGCGCGGTGCAGTTGGCCGAGGACCGTCCCGAGGTCATTCCGCGCTTCGCGCGTCTGACCGTGACCGATGATCTGTTCCTGATCTTCCTGGACGACACGTCCCTGCTTTCGCGCCGTGCCGAGGAATTGACCCTTTCCACCCTGGGCCGGCTTTCGGCCTCGATAGCGCACGAAATCCGCAATCCGCTGGCGGCGATCAGCTACGCCGCGCAGCTGCTGGACGAATCGGAGGACTTGCCGGACACCGACCGTCGGCTGGTGGAGATCATCAACAACCACTGCCAGCGCATGAACAGCATCGTCGAGGACGTGCTGAGCCTGTCGCGACGCGAGCGCGCGCGGCCGGAGGAGGTGGATCTCGCGCACTGGGTCTACACCTTCGTGGACGATTTCCGCAGCACCCACTACCTCAACGACCACGACGTCAAGGCGATCGCGCAGAACCGCCACCTGCCGGCGATGGTCGATCCGCAGCATCTGTTCCAGGTCGTCGCCAACCTGGTGCAGAACGCCATCAGCTACGGGCACCTGCCGGGCCAGCCGGCGCGCATCACGGTGATCGCGCGGCAGCCCTCGGAATCGGCCGCGCCGATGCTGGAGGTGATCGACCGCGGCCCCGGCATCCCGCCCAAGGTCGCTGCCAGCATCTTCGAGCCCTTCTTCACCACGCACGAGCACGGCACCGGTCTGGGCCTGTACCTGGCACGGCAGCTGTGCGAGGCCAACCAGGCCAGCATCGAGTACCTGGCCCTGCCGGGCGGCGGCAGCTGCTTCCGCATCACGCTGGCCAAGCCCTCCGCGCTGGCGCGCGACGCAACGCCGCGCCCACTGGCCGCGAACGGCTGAGCCGAGCGCTCGCTCCACCGCCGGCAGCTGGACGCCTTCGCAATCACTGCACGTTTCCTGTACCGGCCCTCCACCGCCCTGGGTCTAGAACGTGACGGCCGTCGCGATCGTCGCGGCGCCCTGCCACGGAGGATTTCATGTCTCGTCCGCTCGTCCTTGCCAGCCTAGTCGCCGCCCTGCTCCCGCTTGCAGCCGCCGCCAACCCGCGCGTCGTGGTCGGCCATTTCGCGCCTTTCGCCGCCGAGCTCGACGCCACGTCGGTCAGCATCCAGGTCAACGGTGCGACGGTGCTGGAGAACGTCCGCTTCGGCGACTTCACCGACTACCTCGACCTTCCCGCCGCCGGCACCTACGAGCTCGCGGTGGTGCCGACCGGCGCCAGCGACCCGGCGATCCAGGCCACGGTCGAGCTCGCCGCCGACACCGACTACACCGTCCTGGCCGTCGGCAACGGCACGCAGCAGGCGCTGGAGCTCCTGCCCCTGGTGGACGACAACTCGGCCCCGGCCGACGGCAACCTGCGCCTGCGCGTCGTGCATGCGGCGCCGTTCGCGGCCGAGCTGTCCGATACCGAAGTCTCGATCCGCACCGACGGCGGCGCGGTGGTCGGCGGCCTGGTCGGCGTCCCGTTCAAGGGCGCCAGCGGTTATCTGGAGATCCCGGCCGGCGCATACGATCTGAAGGTCGCGAGCAACGACGGTGGCACCAACCTGATCGACCTCGCGGCCCTGGACCTGCCGGCCGGCGCGGTGCTGACGGTTGTCGCGGTGGGCGATGGCGCCAACCAGCCGCTCGGCTTCTACGCCCTGCCGCTGGGCGCACTTCCGACCGAACCGGTGGTCGACCTCAGCGTCAATGGCCACTGGGCCGTCGTCGGCGCGACCGGCCAGGGCTTCGCCTTCACCCCGCAGCCGTCCGGCAACCGCTTCCTGGCGAGCTGGTACGGCTTCCTTGACGGTGAGCAGGTGTGGTTCACCCTCGACAGCTGCCAGTTCGATGCCGATACCCTGGAAGGCTGCCCGGGCGAAGGCAATTTCGACAACCGCAGCGCCAGCGCGGCGATCTACGCGGTCTCGGGCGGTGCGCTGTTCGCCAGCCAGCCGATCGATTACACCCGCGTCGGCAGCTTCGACATCGAGTTCCAGTCCTGCACCCAGGCCACCGCCTCGCTCAACGTGGGCGAAGCCAACTTCGACATCGAACTGGTGAACCTGGTGCCGAGCGGCATCTGCAGCATTCCCGCCCAGGGCGAGTAATCCTCGCCAGCCAGGGGCCGCCGGGCGCGAGCCTGGCGGTCCCTCATTCGTCCGCGCGGAAGATGGCGGTGCCGCGTGTGCCGTCCACCGCGATCCAGCCGCGGTACATGCCGCTGGTGTTGAACGGCAAGGCCAGGTTGCCACGCGCGTCGATCGCAATCACGCCGCCGTCGCCGCCCAGGTCCGGTACGCGCCGCAGCACGACGTCGTCCGCCGCTGCCGCGAGCGGCGTGCCGGCATACGCGACGCGCGCGCAGATGTCGTGCGCCACGGCGAGACGGATGAAGAACTCGCCCCAGCCCGTGGCCGAGACCGCGCACTGCGCATCGGCCCAGGTGCCGGCACCGATGATCGGCGCGTCGCCGACGCGGCCCCAGCGCTTGTTGGTCATGCCGCCGGTCGACGTGGCCGCGGCAACGTGGCCCTGGCGGTCCAGCGCCACTGCCCCGACCGTACCGAAGTAGCTCGACGCCCGCGGCGCCTTCGCTTCGGCTTCCCGCTGGCGCGCCTCCAGCAGCTGCTGCCAGCGCTGCTCGGTGCGAAAGTAGTCCGGCTCGGCGAACGCCAGGCCCTGCTCGCGCGCGAACGCTTCGGCGCCCTCGCCCACCAGCATCACGTGGCGGCTGCGCTCCATCACCGCGCGCGCCGCGCTGACGGGGTTGCGCAGCGCGCGCACGCCGGCGATGGAGCCGGCACGGCGGGTGTGGCCCTCCATGATCGCCGCGTCCAGCTCGTTGCGACCTTCCGCGGTGAACACCGCGCCCTTGCCGGCGTTGAAGTGCGGCGAGTCCTCCAGCACCCGCACCGCGGCCTCCACCGCATCCAGCGCCGGACCGCCGCGGGCCAGCACACCGTGCCCGGCGTCCAGCGCCGCGTCCAGCGCAGCGCGGATCTCTGCCTCCAGTGCTGCATCGATGCGCTCGCGACTCAGGGTGCCGGCTCCGCCATGGATGGCGATGGCGATGGGAGCAGGCGCAGGGCTGTCGGCCGCGCCCACGTCGGTCATGGCCAGCAGCAGGAGCGGGGCGACGAAGGTTCGCATGGGTGATGGGGCCGGAAGCGACGGGAGCGCTCAGTATGCCGCGCCCACGGCGCGGGTTCGCCGCGCGCCGCGCGCAGGCCGGTTCGTGCTCGGCTGTGTCAGAATCCGGGCCCTGCCTCCCGATGCCCGCCCCCCGCCTTCCGCTGCATGCGCCCTGAAACCGCCACGTTCCACGCCCGGCGCGACGATCCAGCGCAGGGCCCGGTGACCGGCCATGGCCGATAGCAGCGGCGGCATCGCGCCGCGCGGCCCCGGGCGCATCTGGCGTGCGTTCCTCTGGTCGATGCAAGGGCTGCGCGCGGCCTGGCGCCATGAGTCCTCCTTCCGCCTTGAGGCCTACCTGTTCGTGCTGGCTGCGCCGCTCGGTCTGTGGCTGGGCCAGACTGCGGTCGAACGTGTGCTGCTGGTCGGCAGCCTGCTGCTCGTGCTTTCCGCCGAGCTGCTGAACTCGGCGATCGAAGCGGTGATCGAACGCTACGGCCCGGAACACCACGAACTCGCGGGCCGCGCCAAGGACATGGGCTCGGCCGCGGTCTTCGTGCTGATGATGAACGTGCTGCTGGTCTGGGGCCTGCTGCTGGCGCCGCGCTGGCTGCCGGGCTGAGGCACGCACCCGGTCTGGACCTGCGTCCGCCCGCGTCGCGCGGGCGCGCCGGACGCGCTGGGAACAGTTCACGCTGGCGTGCGTCATCGGCATCATCACGTCTTCCAGCATCGGACGGCGGGTGGTCCGCTGGAAGCCCTGGAGCACGAGGCCGATCCTGTCCGGCCGCGGGAGCGCGAGGACGGCCGCGTCGAGCGCGCCGAGATCAACCTCCTCAAGCCCGCCGTCACCGGCGCGGGGCGAGTCGAGGGCGCCGAGCAGGTCCATCCGAGGCGACTTGCGCGAGCCTCGGAGGGTGATGCGGGGCAGCGGCTGAGCGGCGGCTGCCGCCTGGCCCGGCCTGCGCGACGCGACCATTCCGGCGGCCACTCTCCCGCCCGCGGGCCAACGCCTCGCGCACTTCGGGTCCCCCGTTCGCTCCTCGCTCGCGCCGGAGCGTGGGCGGTGAGCCGCTCTGACGGGGACAGCAAACTTGCGAACGTGCCACGCCGCGATGACCGAACGCCGTCGCGCAGACGCTTCAGCCCTCGACCGGCTGCGGCTCCGGGAAACGGATCGTCGCGCGCGTGCCCTTTCCCGGCTCGCTATCCAGGCTGACCGGCCAGCCGAAGCGCTCGGACAGGCGGCGAACGATGGTCAGCCCCACGCCTTGTCCGCTGCGCCGGCCGTCGCCGCCGCGAAAGAAGGGCTCGAAGGCGCGCGCCAGTTCGTCCGCGCTCATGCCGATGCCGGTGTCGACGACCTCGACCCGGTCGCCCTCGATGACGACCGTGACCGAACCGCGCTCGGTGTAAAGGCAGGCATTGCGCAGCAGGTTGGACAGCATCACGGAAAACACCCGCGGCGATCCGTGCACGACGAAGCCGCGGCGGTCCTCGACCCTCAGCTCGACCGGCTTGTCCTGCAGTAGCGGGCTGAGCTTCTCCACCTCGTCCGCCACCACCTCGGCCACCACGAAATCCTCCTCGGGAAGCCCGGTGTCGCTCTCGCGCGCGAGGATCAGGAAGGACTCGATCAGGGCCTCCATGTCGCGCGCGGCGCTCTTGATCCGGCGTACGGAGCGCGCGGTGTGCGGCGCCAGGTCGCCGTCGGCTTCCAGCATGTCGCAGGCCATGCGGATGATGGTCAGCGGGGTGCGCAACTCATGGCTGGCATCGCGCGTGAAGTTGCGCTCGCGCTCGACGAGGCGCTCGATGCGGCTGGCGAACTCGTGCAGGGCCAACGCCAGAACCTGGGTTTCGCCCTCGACATCCACCGGCAGGTTGTCGGGGTCGATGGAGGCGATCGCCGGCCGTTTCGGATCCCAGTTGCGCACCACGTCCGCCAGCCAGATCACCGGCGAAACCGCGCGCCGCGACACTCGGTAGGTGAACCAGGCGATGACGTAGATGACGATCAGCACCAGGACCAGGGGCACGGCACCGAAGAAGAACGCGAGCGCGTCGACCTGGCTCTGCGCGAACACGAGGTAGAGCCGCCCCGAGGGACCGTCGTCGACGAAGACCAGGGCGCCGCCGTCCATCCGCGCCAGGGCGTGGTAGCCGGGCTTCAGCGTGCGCAGCGGCTCGGGCAGGTTCGCGCGCGAGGCGGCGTCGGCGGCGAGGAACCCCCTGAGGTTGTAGGTATCGGGCAGCTGCGCGGCGGGATTGGCGTCCAGCCGTTTCCAATAGTGCGCCGCCTCATCCACCAATGCGCGCTGGATGAGCACGTCCTTGAGGATGGCCGAGGCGCCATACACGCCCAGCACGGTCGCGAAACTGATCGCCGCGACCTGCAGGATGAAGGCGATCCAGATTTTGCGGCGCAAGCCGGCGGGCTGGCTCATCGGGGGTTCCTGTCCGACCTGGGGACGCAGCTTCACTGCGCGCCGCGGAGATCAAGGACGGCGGCGCCACGGGCCCACGCCGCCGTACTCACGTCAGGCGCTTTCGCGCAGGCCAGTCTCGGCATCGAGGTCGGCCAGACGATAGCCGGCGCTGTGGATGGTGTGCAGCAGCTGGCGGGAGAAGGGCTTGTCGATCGCCTTGCGCAGGTTGTAGAGGTGGCTGCGCAGGGTGTCGGAATCCGGCAGCGCATCGCCCCAGATCTCGCGCTCGATGTCGCGCCGGCTGACCACGCGGGGCGACTCGCGCATCAGGATGGTCAACAGCTTCAGGCCAATGGGCGAAACGATCACATCGCTGCCGCCGCGGGTGACGCGCAGGGTGGCGGTGTCGAGCACCAGATCGCCCACGCGCAGCACCTCGGTGCTCACCTGCCGGCGATCGCGCCGGATCAGGGCGCGCACGCGCGCTTCCAGTTCCTGGATCGCGAAGGGCTTGACCAGGTAGTCGTCGCCGCCGGCCTCAAGGCCGCGCACCTTGTCGTCCAGCGTGTCGCGCGCGGTCAGCATCAGCACGGGCGTCGAGACCTTGGATTCGGCGCGCAGGCGGCGGCAGACCTCCAGACCGTCCATGCGCGGCAGCATGAGGTCGAGCACGATCACGTCGTAGCTGTTCTCGCTCGCCAGCCGATACCCCTCCGCGCCATCCGGCGCGTAGTCGACCCCGAAGCCGCGGCGTTCGAGGTATTCGCCGACCATCTCGGAAATGTTGCGGTTGTCCTCGACCAGCAGAACCAGTCCTGCACTCTCTTCACGCGATCGCATGGGGGCCTCCCGGAGGCGTCTTCACTGATGTGAAGATAATCCGTGAAGGCCGGTGACCGAAATGTGAAGGCCGGGGTCCGTCAAGACCCCGGCCTTCATGGTCCCGCCGGTCCTAGGTCAACGGCAGGGATTGGTCCACGTCACCGTGTTGTTTCCCGGCCCGCCGCAAACGTAAGCGGTGGCTTCGATCAACTGCTGGTTGCCGAACTCGACCTCGATGATCTGGTCGGGCGCAACCGTCGGCAGGCTGATGGTGGTGCGCTCGCCTCCAACACCGTTGACGTCAACCAGCCCGTTGTTCTCGACCGTCCACGTCGCCCCAGCCACGCCGTTGACGGCAACCACGTCGAACACCCGACACGCCGGCTTGGAGGCCGTGCGATTCGTGCGGCAGGGATTGGTCGCTTCGTAGGTCGCATCACGGTTGTAGTTCTGCACGATCACGTCCGCTGCGGCGTTGAGCGCTGAATTGGTCCGGCACTCGTAGCTGATCGGCTGGCCGTCCACCGGATCGAAGCCGTCCGGGAAGCGGCAATCGTTGCCATCGTCGCCAATGGCCCACGCCACCCCGGGGGCGAGTCCGCCGGAGGCGAACGGGTACAGAACCGACACCCCGAACAACTCACCGTCTCCCGGCGGGGGCGCGCCGCCCGGAATCACGAACGTCTGCGCGTCGTCCAAGGCATTGGCGTCGTCGGGATCGATCGCGTTGAACAGCGCCAGACCGGAGTTGGAGGGGCCCATGAGGCCCACGATGCTGGTCTCGTCGCCCGCGGCCGCGGCCGTCACGCT
>JANJTY010000588.1 GCA_024710865.1 Lysobacteraceae bacterium
GCGAACCAGGGGCGCCCGTCGGCCAGTTCGCCCGCATCGAGGACGCGCGCGATGGTGGGATGCGCCAGCCGCGCCAGCAGGGCACGCTCGCGCAGGAAGCGCGGCCCCAGCTGGCTGCGGTCGCCGGCGCCGATGAACTTCAGGGCCACGGTCTGGCGCAGCGCGCCCTCGCTGCGTTCGGCGCGCCAGACCTCGCCCATGCCGCCGCGGCCGACCGCTTCGATCAGGCGATAGGGGCCGATGCGTTCGCCGGCACTCAGGGTGGCTGCGAGTGGCGCCATGGCGGCGGCACCTCGCCCAAGGCCAGGGTCGGAACGGGCCTGGGCGCGCAGCAGCGAGTCCAGCCGCTCGGCGAGGGCCGGGTCCTCGCAGCGCGTCTGCTCGATCAATTCCCGGCGTCCGGCCGGGTCGCGATCCAGCGCCGCGTCGAACAGCGACGCCAGGCGTGGCCAGTCGGCGTCCGCTTCCGGGATCGCGCTCACGCGGCCGGGCTTTCGAGGCACTGCAGCAGGAAGGCGCGCGCCAGCTCCCAGCCGCGCCGCACGCTGCGCTCGCTGCTGCCGAGCAGTTCGCCGATCTGCGCGAAGCTCAGGCCGGCGAAGAAGTAGGCCTCCACGATGCGGGCAAGGGTGGCGTCGCGCGCCTCCAGCCGGTCCAGGGCCTGGTCTATGGCAAGCAGGTCGAGGCTGTCCGGCGCTGCGCCCAGCGACTCGGTGATCTCGACCGGCGTCCAGCCGCCGCCGCGCTTCTGCGCCCCGCGCTCGCGCGCGCCGTCCACCAGCACCTGCCGCATCGCGCGCGCCGCCAGGCTGAGGAAATGCTGGCGATCGGCCAGCGGCGCGGCCGGGCCATCAGGCAGCAGCTTGAGGTAGGCCTCGTGCAGCAGGGCGGTGGCCGAGAGGGTCGCATCGCGTCCGCCCGCCAGCCGCCGCGCGATCTGGTGCAGGCTGGCGTAGAGCGCGGCATAGGCGTGCTCGCCGGCCGCGGCATCGCCGCCGCGGGCGCGGTTGATGAGGTCGGTGAGGTCGTCCACGGGCGCATTATCCCGTGGCGCCTGGTGAAGCGCATGAGGCGCGCCCGGCGGTGGGCAGGCATCGCCACGCCCGCTCCCGTGGCGCGCGCGACGCTCCCGCGGCGTGGCGCGGGCCTGACGCAGGAGCGGCTTCTGCCGCGACCGCCGATTGCTGCTTCGCCCTGGCCTCGGGCCAGCGCCCGGGTCGGGACTGAAGTCCCTCCTACATGGCGCGTGAATGCCGGGCGTGGTTTGGCATGGGCGATGACCGATGGGCCATGCGCGGCGCGGGACGGTTGCTATCCTGCGCGGCCGAGTCCGCCCTCCCCATGCCTTCCTCGCCTCCTTCCCGCGTCCGACTCGCGACCCTGCTGGGCGCGCTGTCGATGTTCGGCGCGCTCTCGATCGACACCATCTTCCCGGCCTTCCCGGCGATGGCGGCGGACTTCGGCGCCAGCAAACTGGCGATGCAGCAGACCATCGCGGTCTACCTCGCCGCCTACGCCGTGATGAGCCTGGTGCACGGGCCGGTGTCGGATGCGGTCGGGCGCAAGCGCGTGATCCTGGCTGGCGTGAGCCTGTTCACCCTGGCCTCGGTCGGCTGCGCGCTGGCGCCGGACCTGGCCTGGCTGCTGGCCTTCCGCGCCCTGCAGGGCGTTTCGGCCGGGGTCGGCCTGATCGTGTCGCGCGCGATCGTGCGCGACTGCCTGGACGGGGCCGATGCACAGCGCCTGCTCAGCACGATCACGATGATTTTCGGCATCGCGCCGGCGATCGCGCCGATCAACGGCGGATGGATCCTGGGCTTCTCCAGCTGGCAGGGCATCTTCTGGTTCCTGGCGGCGTGGGGCGTGGCGATCTGGCTCGCCACCCTGCTGTTCCTGCCGGAGACGCACCCGCCTTCCCAGCGCGTGCCGTTCCGCGCCTCCGCGCTATGGCATGGCAACCTCGCCATGCTGCGCAATCCGGCGGTGCGGCGCCTGGCCCTGGCCGGCAGCTTCAACTTCGGAGCGCTGTTCCTCTACATCGCCTCGGCTCCGGCCTATGTGATGGACCTGATGGGCCTGGGCGAGCAGGACTTCGCCTGGTTCTTCGTGCCCACCATCGGCGGCATGATGCTCGGCGCATTCACCAGCGGACGCATGGCGGGGCGCGTCAGCGGACCGCGCATGGTGCGCATCGGCTTTGCACTGTGCGGCATGGCGGCGCTGCTGAACGTGGGCTACAACCTGCTGGTGGAGGCGCCGTCCTTGCCCTTCGGCGTGGTGCCGATGGCGATCAACGCCTTCGGTATCGCCCTGGTGTTCCCGATCCTGACCCTGGCAATCCTCGACCTGTACCCGCGCCAGCGCGGTGCAGCCTCCAGCCTGCAGGCCTTCGTGGGGCTCGGCTCGAATGCGCTGATCGCGGGGCTGCTGTCGCCCTGGGTCAGCGCCAGCGGTCTGCAGCTCGCGGTCACTGCCGCGGCCTGTTCGGGCATCGCTTGGCTGCTCTGGCTGGGTTACCTGCGCCACGGACGGCGCGTGCCGGAGCCGCCACCCGCCGCTCCTGCCCTGGTGCCCGACGAAGGACTCTGAGGCAGGCCGTTTCGGCGCGCGCCGGTGCGTCCTGGGGCGTGTCCTGGACCTGACTTGTGTGGGGCTTCGTACAGACCCGGGGCGGGCGCTTCTCCATCCTGCCGGTTCGCAGCCTGTGCACTGCAGGTTGCCCTC
>JANJTY010000644.1 GCA_024710865.1 Lysobacteraceae bacterium
ACCCCCGTCCCCTCTCCCACCGGGAGAAGGGAGCGAAGCGCGCTCTTGCGAATCCCGAATCCCGAATCCCGAATCCCGGCAATTCATTAACACGAAGCGCGCCGCGTTCCACAGCTTGTTGCAGAAGTTCTTGTAGCCCTCGCAGCGGTTCAGGTCGAACTTGATGTCGCGGCCGTGGCTGGCGAGCGAGGCGAAGGTGAAGCGCAGGGCGTCAGCGCCGAAGGCCGGGATGCCCTCCGGGAACTCCTTGCGCGTGGCCTTCTCGATCTTGGCCGCCATCTGCGGCTGCATCAGCCCGCCGGTGCGCTTGGCGACCAGGTCGTCCAGCGAGATGCCGTCGATCAGGTCGATCGGATCGAGGATGTTGCCCTTGGACTTGGACATCTTCTGCCCGTCCTTGTCGCGAACCAGACCGGTCACGTAGACGTCATGGAACGGCACTTCGCCGGTGAAGTGGTCGGTCATCATGATCATCCGGGCCACCCAGAAGAAGATGATGTCGAAGCCGGTGACCAGCACCGACGTCGGCAGGCGCTTGTCGAAGCCGCGCTCGGCCATCGCCTGCGGGTCGGGCCAGCCCAGCGTGCTGTGCGACCACAGCGCCGAGGAGAACCAGGTCTCGAGCACGTCGCTGTCGCGGGTGAGCGCCATGTCGGCGCCGAGGCCGTGCTTCGCGCGCACTTCCGCTTCGT
Organism: Lysobacteraceae bacterium; assembly: GCA_024710865.1. Classification (GTDB taxonomy): domain Bacteria; phylum Pseudomonadota; class Gammaproteobacteria; order Xanthomonadales; family Xanthomonadaceae; genus JANJTY01. The sequence goes on from JANJTY010000644.1 coordinate 693, forward strand.
CGCGACCCACGTAGGCCTTGCCGGCCGCGTCGTACCAGGCCGGGATGCGGTGGCCCCACCAGAGCTGGCGGCTGATGCACCAGTCCTGGATGTTGCCCATCCAGTGCCGGTAGGTGTTGATCCAGTTCTCGGGCACGAAGCGGACCTTGCCGCTCTCGACCAGCTCGAGGCCCTTGGCGCCAAGCTTCTCCATCCGCACGAACCACTGGTCGGTGAGGTAGGGCTCGATCACCTGGCCGGTGCGGTCGCCGCGCGGCACCTGCAGCTTGTGCTTCTTCTCCTCGACCAGCAGGCCGAGCGCCTCGAGGTCGGCCAGCACGGCCTTGCGGGCGGCGTAGCGGTCCAGGCCGCGGTACTTCTCCGGCGCGTTGCCGTTGATGGCAGCCTCGGGCGTGAGGATGTTGATCAGTGGCAGCGAATGGCGCTGGCCCACGGCGTAGTCGTTGAAATCGTGCGCGGGCGTGACCTTCACCACGCCGGTGCCGAAGGCGCGGTCGACGTAGTCGTCGGCGATGATCGGGATCTCGCGATCCGACAGCGGCAGCGCCACGGCCTTGCCGACCAGCGCGGCGTAGCGCGCGTCATCCGGATGCACCATCGCGGCGGTGTCGCCCAGCATCGTTTCCGGGCGCGTGGTGGCGACCACCAGCTGGCCGCTGCCGTCGCTCAAGGGGTAGGCGATCGACCACAGGCGGCCTTCCTCTTCCTCGCTCACCACTTCGAGGTCGGAGATGGCGGTCTTCAGCACCGGATCCCAGTTCACCAGGCGCTGGCCGCGGTAGATGAGGCCCTCCTCGTAGAGCTTCACGAAGCACTCGAGCACGGCCTTCGAGGGCATCTCGTCCATGGTGAAGACGCGGCGCGACCAGTCGCCCGAGGTGCCCATGCGGCGCATCTGGCGCTCGATGGTGTCGCCCGACTGCTGCTTCCACGCCCAGACCTTTTCGACGAAGGCCTCGCGCCCGAGGCCGTCGCGGGTCAGGTTCTCGCCAGCCAGGTTGCGGCTGACCACCATCTCGGTGGCGATGCCGGCGTGGTCGGTGCCGAGCTGCCAGAGCGTGTCGCGCCCGCGCATGCGGTGGTAGCGGATCAGCGCATCCATCAGGGTGTGCTGGAAGGCGTGCCCCATGTGCAGGGTGCCGGTCACGTTCGGTGGCGGCAGGAAGATGGCGTAGGGTTCGCCCTCGCCGCTGGGCCTGAAGTGCCCGGAGGCCTCCCAGTGCGCGTACCAGCGGGTCTCGAAATCGGCGGGATTGAAACTCTTGTCCATGCACACTCACCTTGGGGCGCGCGCGGGGGCGCGCCGGGGATTACGGGGAGGGTCCCGAATGCCTGCGATCGAAGCACGCCGCTGCCGGAACCATTCGTGCTGAGGCGCGCGGATCGACCCCTGAGGCCGCACGAGAGTGCAGATCGAAGAGTCGAGGCCACGCGTCCCGAACCACCCGCGGACCGTGGTGCGGGGCGCCGTCTCGATCGCGCTGCGCGCGCCTCGACGGCTCCTCACCACGGCCGGGCTGGATCACGAACGCCACCGCCGGAGACGGCTGCGAAAACCGCCAATTGTAGGCCAGCGGCGTGCCCAGCCCCAAACCGGCGGCCCCGATTCGCTACAATCCCGGCCCTTTGACCCTGCAAGGTTTCCCGCGCCCATGCGCCTGTCCGCCTTCCACCTCCACACCACCCGCGAGACCCCGGCCGAAGCCGAGGTCGTCAGCCACCAGCTGATGCTGCGCGCCGGCCTGATCCGCAAGCTCGCCGCCGGCATCTACACCTGGACCCCGCTCGGCCTGCGCGTGCTGCGCCGGGTCGAGGCCGTGGTGCGCGAGGAAATGGAGCGCGCCGGCGCGATCGAGGTGCTGATGCCGGCGGTGCAGCCGGCCGAGCTGTGGCAGGAAACCGGGCGCTGGGAGAAGTTCGGCGGCCAGCTGCTGAAGATCCGCGACCGCAAGGAACAGGACTTCTGCTTCGGTCCCACGCACGAGGAGGTCATCACCGACTTCGCCCGCGCCGAGCTCAAGAGCTACAAGCAGCTGCCGGTGAACTTCTTCCAGATCCAGATGAAGTTCCGCGACGAGATCCGTCCGCGTTTCGGCGTGATGCGGGCGCGCGAGTTCCTGATGAAGGACGCCTATTCCTTCCACCTCGATGCCGAAGGCCTGGACCGCGAGTACTGGAACATGTACCGCGCCTACGAGCGCATCTTCACCCGCCTGGGCCTGAAGTTCCGCGCCGTGTTCGCCGACACCGGCGCGATCGGCGGTTCGGCCTCGCACGAGTTCCACGTGCTGGCCGATTCGGGCGAGGACGCCATCGCCTTTTCCGACGGCTCCGAGTACGCCGCCAACGTCGAGCTGGCCGAGGCCGTGGCGCCGGCCGCGCCGCGCCCGGCAGCGGCCGAGGCCCTGCGCAAGGTCGATACGCCCGCCCAGAAGACCTGCGAGGACGTCGCCGCCCTGCTCGGCATTCCGCTCGCGCGCACGGTCAAGTCGGTGGCGCTGATGACCGCCGGCGGCTTCGTCCTCGCCCTGGTGCGCGGCGATCACGGGGTCAATGAAATCAAGCTGGCCAAGCTCGAAGGCATGGCGGATTACCGCCTCGCCAGCGAAGCCGAGATCGCCGAGCACCTGGGTAGCGAGCCGGGCTTCCTCGGCCCGGTTGGTCCACGCACGGCCATCCGCGTCATCGCCGACCGCAGCGTCGCGGCCATGGCCGATTTCGTGGTCGGCGCAAACGAAAAGGGCTTCCATCTGGCCGGGGTGAACTGGGGCCGCGACCTGCCCGAGCCGGACTTCGTCGCCGATTTGCGCAATGTGGTCGAGGGCGACCCCTCGCCGGACGGCAAGGGCAGGCTCGGCATCGCGCGCGGTATCGAAGTCGGCCACGTATTCCAGCTGGGGCAGAAGTACGCCGAGGCCATGAATGCCGCGGTGCTGGACGAGAACGGCAAGGCCCGCGTCATGTTCATGGGCTGCTACGGAATCGGCGTTTCACGCATCGTGGCGGCGGCGATCGAGCAGAACCATGACGGCAACGGCATCCTCTGGCCGGAGCCGATGGCGCCCTGGAAGGTGGCGGTCTGCCTGATCAACCCCAAGGACAATCCGGAGGTCCAGGCCGTGGCCGACGCGCTGTATGCCGAACTGGCCGGGATGGGGCTGGATCCCGTGCTGGACGATCGCGGCCTGCGCCCCGGCGCGATGTTCGCCGACATCGAGCTGATCGGCATTCCGCACCGGGTGGTCGTTTCCGAGCGCGGCGTGGCAGCCGGCCAGTTCGAGTACCGCGCGCGCCGGGCCGAGGCGGCGGAAACCCTCGACCGGGCCGCGCTGCTGGCGCGGCTTGCGCAGGGCTGATTTCCGTCCAGCCGCAGGAAACGTGGCCGGGCCCGCAGTCTCCCGGTTTGTCGCGGTCGTTTCTCCACGCCGAACCTGCAATTCGCGCCAGATTGCGACACGAAATGTCACACCCGGTGCGACGGCCTTTTGTTTCGACTAACCCCGCCGTATGATGCGGATACGGCCCCGGACGGTGGAAAGGGTTTTCATCGCAACCAGGGGCCGATAATCCGAAACCCGGGGTAAGGACAAGAACATGGCCATCAATCTCGAAGGACTTTCTGCCAAGGAGCTGGCTGCAGTCATCGCGGAAGCCAAGAAGCGCAAGACCAAGCTTGCCAAGCGCAAGCCGGTGACGGTCGTGCGCAAGAAGGTTGCCGCCCTTCTCAAGGCCGAGGGCTACACCGTGGCCGAGCTGTTCGGCGGCAGCGGCGGCGGCACGGCCGCTGCGGGCGGCGGCGAGCGCAAGGCGAAGGCCGCCAAGCCGCGCAAGGTGCTCGGCAAGGTCGCTCCGAAGTATCGTAATCCGGACAACCACCAGGAGACCTGGACCGGGCGCGGCAAGCCCAAGTCCTGGTTGCAGACCAAGCTGGACGCCGGCGCCAAGCTCGAGGATTTCCTGATCAAGGACTGAGCCCCACGGCTCGGCCCTGCGCGAAAACGCCGGCAACCGCCGGCGTTTTCCGTTTCCGGACCTACAGGCTGCGGCGCGGCGGCACCAGCAGGTTGCCGAACAACAGGCCGGCCACCAGCGAGATCAGCAGGGTGATGAGCAGCACCCCCGTGTCGAGCCCGAGAAACACGTCGCGCTCGAACACGAAGGACAGGCTGCGGAAACCCACGCTGCCGGGCACCAGCAGGATGATGCCCGGCACGCGGATCAGCGCGCCCGGCCGGTTGCGCCAGCGGCCGTAGGCATTGGCCAGGGCCGCGACGCCCATGCCGGCGAAGAAGGCGCCACCGGCGAAATTGTCCGAGGCCAGGCCCAGCACTTCGCCGCCAACGCGCGTCAGCGCGTACCCCAGCAGCACCGAGGCCATCACCAGCGGGTAGT
>JANJTY010000015.1 GCA_024710865.1 Lysobacteraceae bacterium
CTCCGAGGGTTCATGCACGCCATGTCCAAACCGCTACGGGTCGAGCCGGGGCTCGATTACGCGAGCATCCGCCAGCGCGCGATGCGCACGCTGTTCGACAGTTTCGATGCGCTCTGCGAGGGCACCCTGGTGGTCGACCGCGAGGCCCGCATCGTCTGGATCAACGAACGCTATGCGGCGCGCTTCGGCCAGCCCGATGCGACGCGGGCCATCGGTCGCCCGGTCGAGGAGCTGATCCCCAGTTCGCTGATGCGCCGGGTGGTCGAAACCGGCGAGCCGATCCTGCTCGACATCATGGAGGTGGACGGCACCGCCTTCGTGGTCACCCGCCTGCCGCTGCGCGACGACGAGGGCACGGTGATCGGCGCCGTCGGTCTCGCCCTGTTCGATCACCTGCAGCCGCTGCAACCCCTGTTCACCCGGGTCGGCAAGCTGCAGCGCGAACTCTCCGAGGCGCAGAAGCGCCTCTCGGACGCCCGCCGCGCCCGCTACACCTTCGCCGATTACATCGGCCGCAGCGCCGCCGCACTGGCCGTGAAGCGCCAGGCCATGCGCTGCGCGCGCCTGTCGAGCACCGTGCTGCTGCTCGGTGAGACCGGTACCGGCAAGGAGTTGCTGGCACACGCGATCCACGATGCCTCGCCGCGCAGCGACCGGCCCTTCGTCAGCGTCAATGTCGCCGCCGTCCCCGAGGCGCTGCTCGAGGCCGAGTTCTTCGGTGCCGCGGCGGGGGCCTACACCGGCGCCGACCGGCGCGGGCGCATCGGCAAGTTCGAACTGGCCGACGGCGGCACCCTCTTCCTCGACGAGATCGGCGACATGCCGCTCGCCCTGCAGGCCAAGCTGCTGCGGGTCCTGCAGGAGCAGGAAGTGGAGCCGCTCGGCTCGAACAAGGTGATCCGCGTCGACGTGCGCATCGTCGCCGCGACCAGCGCCGATCTCGCACAGCGCGTCGCCGAGGGACGCTTCCGCAGCGACCTGTTCTACCGCCTCAACGTGCTGCCGATCACCCTGCCGCCGCTACGCGAGCGGCGCGAGGACATCGAAGCGCTGTGCCGCCACCTCCTCCAGCAGATGGCCGCCGGCGGCAGCGAGCCCGCCTGCCGCCTCGACGCCTCCGCGCTGGCCCTGCTGCAGCGCTGCCCGTGGCGCGGCAACCTGCGCGAACTGCGCAACACGCTGGAACAGGCCGCCATGCTCTCCGAGCACCGCGTCCTCGGCGCCGAGGATTTCCGCGGCATCGTGCGCCCCGACGACGGCCCGCTTGCCGCCGACCCGGAGGACGCGGCCCCCTTGCTGGATTACCGGCAGGCGCTCGCCGACTTCGAACGGAACCTGATCCGCCGCGCCCTGGCGGCCTGCGGCGGACGCGTCGTGCCGGCGGCACGCCGGCTCGGCCTCGGGCGCGCCACGCTGTACAAGAAGATGGCGACCCTCGGCCTGAGCGCGCCGGGCAGCGACACGGCTGCCGATACGGCCGACCGCGCCGGCAACGATGGCGACGACGCCTGAATCCCCCCCAATCTCCTCACCCTGCCAGGGAGTTCCCATGCCCGACCTGCCCAGCCACCCGCTTCTCGCCGGCGGCGAGTTGCCGAAGAAGGACAAGATCGTCAGCGCCGCCGAGGCCGTGCGCCTGATCCGCGACGGCGACACCGTCGCCACCGGCGGCTTCGTCGGCATCGGCTTTGCCGAGAACATCGCCGTCGCCCTCGAAAAGCGCTTTCTCGAGGAAGCCGCGCCGCGCAACCTGACGCTGTTCTACGCCGCCGGCCAGGGCGACGGCAAGGAGCGCGGGCTCAACCATCTCGGCCACGCCGGCCTGGTGCGCCGCGTCGTCGGCGGCCACTGGGGGCTGGCGCCACGCCTGCAGAAGCTGGCCGTGGAAAACCGCATCGAGGCCTACAACCTGCCGCAGGGCGTGATCTCCCACCTGCTGCGCGACATCGCCGCCGGCAAGCCCGGCCAGATCACCCGCGTCGGACTCGGCACCTTCGTCGACCCACGCCACGGCGGCGGCCGGATCAACGCCTGCACCACCGAGGAGCTGGTCGAACTGATGCGCATCGGCGACGAGGACTACCTGTTCTACAAGGCCTTCCCGGTCAATGTCGGCATCATCCGCGGAACCACCGCCGACCTCGACGGCAACGTGACGATGGAAAAGGAGGCCCTGACCCTGGAAGCGCAGGCCATCGCCATGGCGGCCCACAATTCCGGCGGCATCGTCATCGTGCAGGTCGAGCGCGTCGCCGACCGCGGCACGCTCAATCCCCGCGAAGTGAAGATTCCCGGCGTGCTGGTCGACTGCGTGGTGGTCGCCGAGAAGCCCGAATACCACATGCAGACCTTCCTCGAGGCCTACAACCCCGGCTTCTCCGGCGAGATCCGCGTGCCGATGTCGGCCATCCCGCCGATGGCCATGAACGAACGCAAGATCATCGCCCGCCGCGCGCGCTTGGTGTCCTGACAGGTGCGCGGGGATCGCGGTTTCGCCACACGATCCCGCTTCTGCCGCTAGGCCACCCGAACGCGCGGCAAGGTCCATTCGCTTTCCTTCACGGCTGTGCTCACGGTCATGACGAGCTTGTCGAGATTGCCGGCAGTCACGCCCTCCAGTGCCGAACGCCCCCGCAGCATCGAGCGCGGTTGAAGCAGTGCATGGTAGATCTGCCAAGGGTCCGCGCCCCGGCTCAGCTGCAGGATGGACTGGAGCAACTCGTGCTTGGGTGGGTCGAGGTGCCCGTCCGGTACGCGCGGGCCGCGGTTGCCCACGTTCAACGCCAGCAGGTTGCCTGCCTTGATCTCGTAGCTGATCCACCGGCGGGACTTGCCTGCCATCTTGGCGAACGCGGCGACGGGAAGGTTGTGCGGCGCTTCGAATACATCGAAGAGCTCCATCCTCTCGCGCTGAATGTTCGAGGGCTCCAGCGGCGCAGCCGATCTCGGGGGCGGAACTGCTGGCAGCCGCTGTGCGGCGGCAGAAACCATCGGCATGGCGTCGCCCGGCTTCGAGACGAGCAGGATTGGCGATGCGGGAACCGGTGTCGAGGGAGCGCTTGCGGGTTGCTCGCCCGGGAATGCGGGCACGCCTTCCAGATGCACGGTGAGCGGCATGCTGGCCGCCTCGACCTGGTTCTGCTCGAAGAGGTCGAGCCGATCGGCCCAGTCCTGCATCATGCGGCGACGCTGCT
>JANJTY010000042.1 GCA_024710865.1 Lysobacteraceae bacterium
GACCAGACCAACCTGCTCTCGATCAATGCCGCCATCGAGGCCGAGAAGGCCGGCGAGCAGGGGCTGGGCTTCCTCGTACTCGCGCGTGAGATCCGGCGACTGGCGGACCAGACGGCGGTGGCGACGCTCGACATCGAACAAATGGTCAAGCAGATGCAGACGGCGGTCTCGGCAGGCGTGATGGAGATCGACCGCTTCGCCGAAGAGGTGCGCAGTGGCGTCGGCACGGTCGAACGTGTCGGCGGTCAGTTCACCCAGATCATCAGCCAGGTCAAGACACTCTCGGAGCGCTTCGACACGGTCAACCACGGCATGCGCAGCCAGTCGCAGGGCGCCCGCCAGATCGGCGAGGCCATGGGCCAACTGCTCGACGGCGCGCGCCAGACCAGCGTGTCGCTGCGGGAGTTCAACGCGGCGACGGGGAGCCTGCGCGACGCAGTGGCGGCACTCAAGCAGGAGATTTCGAAGTTCAACCTGGGCGCCTGAGGCCGCTTTCTCCCCATGCTCGCCCTCGCGTTCCGTGCCGGTGACGCCGACCTTGCGGTAGCCGCCCGCGATATTGTGGAAGTGCTGCCGCGGATGCCGTTGCGCCAGCCTCCGCTGGCGCCACCCGGCGTCGTCGGGCTGTTGCCCTACCGCGGAATGCTGACACCGGTCGTCGATCTGTGCCTCATCGCGGCCGGCAGGCCCGCCGCGGCTCTGCTCGGAACCCGCATCATCGTGGTGGCGGTCGGCACGGGCGAGAGCCGGCGCTGGCTTGGGCTGCTGGCGGAGGACGTCGTCGACCTGATCGAGCTGGGCGACACCCTCGAAGGCCTTCGCCTGCCCGAGGCGCCGTGGCTGGGACGCCATTTGCCCGGCAGTCCGGGCCTGCCGCAGCTGGTCGACGCCGCTGAACTGCTGCCGGAGGCGCTGCTGCGCCTGTTCGTGCCGGAGAACGGCGCATGAGCCGCGCCGAGATCCGTACCCTCCTGCGCGAGCGGCTGGGCCTCGACCCCGAATCGATCGGCCCCTCCACCCTCGAGCATGCCATCGGGGAGGCCATGCGCCGCCTGGGCAGCGTAAGTCCGGGTGAGCTGTATGCGCGGCTGCAGCGGGACGCGACCGCGTGGCAGACCCTGGTCGAGGAGGTCACCGTGCCGGAAACCTGGTTCTTCCGGGTCCCGGAGCAGTACACCGAGCTCGCGGCATTCGCCCGCGCACGCGCAGGAAAAGACGTCTTCCGCGTACTCAGCCTGCCCTGCTCGACCGGCGAGGAAGCCTGGTCCGCCGCGCTGGCCCTGGCCGATGCCGGGGTGCCGACCGCTGCCTTCGAGGTCGTGGGGATCGACGTGAATGCCAGCGCGGTGGCCGCGGCCCGACGCGCCCGCTATCGCCGCGTCGCGTTTCGCGGTTCAGCCCCGCCGCTCGCCCACGGCGAGGAGATCGACGGCGAGTGGCGCCCCTCGGTGCGACTCGCGCGCAGCGTGACCTTCCGGATCGGCAACGCGCTCGATCCCACCGTGCTCGCCGCGGGCGACCGCTTTGATGCCGTGTTTTGCCGCAACCTCCTGATCTACCTGGATCCGGCGGCGCGGAAACGGGTTCTGGACCGGGTCGATGCGGTGTTGGCCACCGATGGCCTGGTGTTTGCCGGGCAGGCGGAGGCGCTGCCGGCGCTCGACCCGCGCTGGCAGGCGGCCGAAGGCCTTGGCCCCTTGACCTTCCGCCGCTCGGTGCCCATCGAGCCGGCCCGTGCACTGGGCACGCCGCCGCCGCCCATGGCACCCCGCAGTCCCGAGCGCCCGAAACAGTCGCCACGTCGCGACCCGCCGGCCCGGCCCTCGGGGCTCGCCGAGGCGCGCCGACTGGCAGACCGCGGGGACCTGGCTGCGGCCCAGTCGCTGCTGGATGCCTGGCTCGCAGGTCAGCCCGAGGATGCGGCCGCGTGGCGCCTTCTGGGGACGGTACGGCTCGCCCGGGATGAGCTCGCGGCGGCCGACGAAGCCCTTGCGCGGGCGGGTTACCTGGCGCGCGGCGACGATGAATCCTTGCGCCTGCGCGTCCTGATCGCGGAGCGGCGGGGCGAGACCGACGTGGCCGCCCGACTGCGGGCGCGCCTCGCCCGTAGCGAGGGCTCCTCGCGATGAGCACCGGTAACGCGAGCGCCGGCTGCTGGCGCCGGATCGGCGTCTACGGCGGCGACCAGAGCTGCCCGCAGTTGGCTGCCGAGATCCATTGCCGGAATTGCGCCGTCTATCGTGACGCGGCACGCGCCTTGTTGCGGCGGCCGCTCGATCCGCTCCCGCCGCTATCCAGTGCGGTGGCCGTCTCTCGCGACAGCGAGCTGCGCAGCGTGCTGGCCTTCCGGCTGGGCAGCCAGTGGCTCGGGCTGCCCTGCGATTTCCTCGCCGAGGTGGCCACCGCCCACCTGCCCCGACGGATCGCTCACCGCGGCGACCGCCGCGTCGAGGGTCTGGTTCCAATCCGCGGCGAGTTGCACCTGTGCGTCGCGCTGATCGAGGTCCTCGGGCTGGGTACGCGTGACCTGCTGGCCGGAGATGCCGCCCGCCTGGTGCTGCTGGCCCCGCCGGGCGCGGCGCCGATCGCCTTTCGCGTGAACGAAGTAGCCGGCCTGCGCGCGGTGAGTGGCGACGACATCGGCGAAGTTCCAGCGACGCTGCCCGGAACGCTCGCGGCCTGTCTTGCCGGCGTGGCCCTCACCACCGAGGGCCGCCTGGCGCTGCTGGCTTCACAGGCTCTGGTCGCCGCACTCGAGGAGGCGCTGTACCAATGAGCGCCCTGCACGGCCTACTGCAGGGCGAGGTGCGCAAGCTCGTCGGGGAACTGGTCGAGGCGCGCAGGCTTGCGCTGACCGAGGATCGCACCGGCGAAGCGCTGGCGCGCTGGGATCGACGCGCACGGTCGCTCGACAGTGCCCTCAAAGTGCTCGGGCGGCCCGAGTGGGAGAGGCTTTCGTCCGCCCTGGTCGGCATCGGCGCGGGCATCGGTCCGGCGCTGGTCGATCCGGCATGCGGCGATGCCCTCGCCCTGCTGGAACGGCTGGCCAGCGCTCCGCCTGGGGAGGTCGAGGGCTGGTTGGCCAGCCGTGGCCCGGAGCTCGCCGAGCTGCTCTCCCGCCTCGGCGAAACCAGTGAGCCTGCCGAACGCTCGCCGAGTGCCGGCGCCTCGCTGCTCGGCCTGTTCCGGCACGAAGTCGAGGAGCAGTGCGCGCGGCTGTCGCAGCTGCTGTTGCGCCTTGACCAGGAGCGCGACCGGCTCGATCTGGTCGCGCCGTTGATGCGCTCGGCGCATTCGATAAAGGGTGCCTCGCGCGCGGTGAGACTGGACGTCGCCGTCGGGGTGGCCCATGAGCTGGAGGAGCGTCTCGCGAAGTCTCAACGCGAAGGTCTGCCGGTGGCGGATGGCTTCATCGAGTTCGCGCTCGGCTGCGTCGACGTGTTGCGCGACCTTGCGCGGGAGGGCGCGACTCCGGCCTTGCTGGCGCGTCGCGATGCTCTGTTCGCGCTGCCGCCAGGGCCGCCGGCGATCGACGCGGGGGAGGCGACCGAGACGCTCGCCGCCAAACCATCCATGCCGCCCCCGCCGGTCAGCGCGCCAAGCTACATCGAGGCCGCCGATGGCGATCCCGTGCTGCGCGTCAAGGCCAGCCTGGTCGGGCGACTGATCGCGCTGGCCGGATCGGGCGTCGTCGGCGCCCATCGCCTGCGCCCGTTCGCGGAGCGCCAGCAGCGGCTGCGGCAGTCGCTCGGTCAGTTCGGACGGATGCTCGACGAACTCCACCATCGCCTCGGCGCACCGGCCCAATCGACGCCGGTGGGTGCCGACCTGGCCTCGATGCGTCGCCAGCTGGCGGGTTCGAGGGCGCTGCTGCAGTCGTGGATCGAGGAATTTTCCGACTATGCCCGCGAGGCCTTCGACCTGAACGAACGGGTCTACCAGGCCGCCGCGATGACCCGGCTGCGCCCGTTTCGCGAACTGGTGTTGGGCTATCCGCGCGTCGTTCGTGATCTCGCGCGCCAGCTTGGACGCAAGGCACGGCTGACGATCGCGGGCGAGGCGCTGGAGGTTGATCGCGACGTCCTCGAACAGCTCGACGCCCCGCTAACGCACCTGCTTCGGAACGCGATCGACCACGGCATCGAGCCGCCGGCAGCGCGGGTGGCGGTGGGCAAGCCCGAGGAAGGCCAGATCCGAATCTGGGCGGCGCATCGGGCCGGAATGCTGGCCATCGACGTGTCCGACGATGGGGCCGGCATCGATCTGGAGCAGGTGCTGAAGCACGCCATCGGGCAGGGTCTCACCACGCCCGAAGCGGCCGCCGCGCTCGGCGAGACCGCGCTCCGCGAGCTGCTCTTCGCACCCGGATTCAGCACCCGGTCGGAAGTCACCGATGTGTCCGGACGCGGCATCGGGCTCGATGCCGTTCGTGCCGCGATCGAGCGGCTCGACGGCAGCGTGCGTCTCAGCACCCGCCCGGGCGCCGGCACCACGTTCCACCTCCTGGTGCCGATCTCGCGCGCCGTGACCCGCTCGCTGGTGGTGCGCACGGGTGGGGAGATGTACGCCTTCCCGTCACTGCGGATCGAGCGCGTGGTTAGGGCTGAACACGCCGACATCCAGGATGGCGACGGACTCCAGTACCTGCCGCTCGGGTCGCGCAACATCGGGCTCGTGCCGCTGGCCGAACTGCTGGAACTCGGCAGCACGCGGGTCGATCGCGAGCGGGTCGATCTGGTGGTCGCCGAGCACCAGGGCCGCGCCGTCGGATTCGTCGTCGACGACCTCGTCGGCGAGTACGACCTCGCCACGCGTCCGCTCGACGCCCGCCTTGGGCGCGTGGCCGACCTGGCCGCCGTGGCGCTGTTGCCCGATGGCAGCCCGGTGATCCTGCTGGATGTCGATGACCTCGTGCGCAGCGCCCTGACCCGGGAACGTGCGCGGCTCGCGCCGGGCAGGTCGGAGCAACCCCGCCATCGGCGTCGACGAATCCTGGTGGCGGACGATTCGATCTCCGTGCGTGAGCTCGAGCGCCAGTTGCTCGAGGGCCGCGGCTACGAGGTTACGGTGGCCAGCGATGGGCTGGACGCGTGGACAAGCTTGCGCGACGGCGCCTTCGATCTGCTGGTGACCGATGTGGACATGCCTCGGATGGACGGCATCGAGCTGACCCGTTCGGTCAAGCAGGACCCGCGTCTGCGTGCGCTCCCGGTGGTCATCGTGTCCTATCGGGATCGCCCCGAGGACCGGCGCCGCGGTCTCGAAGCGCGTGCCGACAGCTACCTCACCAAGGCCGACTTCCAGGACGAAGGCTTCTTGCGCCTCGTCCACCAGCTGATCGGTGGTGCCGAGGGTGAGGCGCGGTGAAGACCGCCGTTGTCCATGCGGACCGCCTGGTTCGGGAGGCCATCCGCCGCAGCCTTGCGCAGAGCGGCGATCAGCCGGCCTGGATCGCAGCGGATGTCGAGGAAGCCGAACGCCGCCTCGCGCGCGATCCGGTGGATCTGGTGCTGCTCGACGTCCGCCTGACGGGACGTGGCGGCACCCTGGTCGCACGCGTGTGCCAGTCCGGGACGGCCTGCATGGTGCTCGGTGGCGATGACGATCCGGGCCTCTACGAAGCGCTGGCGGCCGGTGCGCTCGGTCACGTGCTGCCGCCCCGCCTCGAGGCGGATGGCGAGCTGCTGGGCGCGCCGCGGCTGCGTGAACGCATCATGCGTTTGCGTGCGCTCATCGGCACGGGGCCCGGTCGGTCCGAAGCCCAGCCGCCGGCGTCAGCGACTCGAAGCGATTCGGTGCTGGTCGCCTTGGGCGCTTCGACCGGTGGACCGGCCGCCCTCGCGCGTGTGTTGGGCGGCCTGCCGGCGGGGCTCGCGGCGACCGTGCTCGTCGTGCAGCACATCGACGACGACTTTTCCGCCGGTCTGGCCGAGTGGCTCGCTGGCTACTGCTCGCTGCCGGTTCGCCTGGCCCGGGCTGGCGAATACGCCGAGCGCGGTCAGATCTACCTCGCTCCGCCCGGAGGGCATCTGGCCCTGCTGCCCTCGCGCCAGTTCGCGCGCCTCGGCGCGCGACCGGGCGAACTGCACGTTCCAGGCATCGACGTACTCTTCCAGCACCTTGCCGGCTGGTGTTCGCGGGGTGTCGCCGTGGTGTTGACCGGGATGGGCGACGATGGCGCACGGGGCATGCTCGCCCTGCGCCACGCGGGATGGCACACGATCGCGCAGGACGAGGAGAGCTCAGCGGTCTACGGCATGCCGCGCGCCGCTCGCGACAGCGGTGCCGCGCTGCAGGTGCTGCCGCTCTCGGCGATTGGCGCGACCATCGCCCGAATCGTTCTCAAGGGAGTCGCGGCGTGAAGATCCGGGTGTTGATGGTCGACGACCAGCCGGTGATTCTGGCCGCTCTCGCGCAGATGCTGGAGGGCGAGCACGAATTCGAGATTCGCCAGGTATCCGACCCGGACCGGGCGCTGTTCGAGGCATTGTCCTTCGAGCCGGCGGTCATCCTGCAGGACCTGGTCATGGACGGGATCGATGGGATGGCGCTGTTGCGGCGATACCGCGCGCACCCGAGCCTCACCGACGTACCGGTGGTGATGTTGTCGGCTGCCGAGGAGCCTGAAACCAAGGTGGAGGCCTTTCGTTCGGGCGCCAGCGACTACGTCGTGAAGCTGCCGAGCGCGCTGGAGCTGGCCGCACGCCTGCGCCACCATGGCCGCGCCTGCCACAACGCGCGCCAGCGCGAACTCGCGTTCCAAGCCTTGCTCGAGAGCCGCATTGCCCTCGAGCAGCGACAGGCCGAGGTCGAGCGCCAGAAGACGCTGCTGGAAGCGCAGGCGCGTCAGCTCGAGGCGGTCAACCGGGATCTCGCCGATTCAGCGCTCTCCGACGCGCTGACGGGGCTGCGCAACCGGCGCTTCCTGCGGGTGTACCTCGACCTGCCGGAGGCCGATCGCGACGCATCGGGCCACGATCCCGAGCGTCGCCGCGGCCGCCATCGCCAGCTCACCTACTTCCTGTTCGATCTCGATCACTTCAAGCAGATCAACGACCGCTACGGACACGATGCCGGCGATGCCGTACTGATCGAGATCGCGCAGCGGCTGCGCCATACGGTTCGTGCCGGCGATGCGGCGATGCGCTGGGGCGGCAAAGAGTTCCTCGTGGTGGCGCGCGGCCTGGAGCCGGAGGATGCCGCGATCCTGGCCCGGCGCCTCCTTGAGGCTGTCGGAAGCGCACCCGTGATGCTGGCCGATGGGACCAGCCTGCGCGTGACCGCCTCGCTCGGCTATGCCCCGTGTCCGTGGCGGATCGCAGATGGGCACAGAGTTCTGGCGGAGGACGGCACCGCCGAGGCGCACGACTTCGCAATCAGCCTGGCTGATGCTGGCGCCTATCTGTCCAAGCTCGATGGTCGTAACCGTGCTGTGGGTGTTCTTCCCGGTCCCGACGCCGAGGCCCGCGCCCGCCTGGCCGGCATCGCACTCGGTCCCGGAGCCCTCCGGCCCGAAGAAGGTCGTGGCGTGCTGTTACGCGCGTTGCCCGGTCCGGCGGGCTGAGCGGACACAGCGCCGCCGGGAAGGCGGCCGCGCTACGTCGGGCGGCTGGGCCGTGCGCTTCTCGGGAGCCGCCTCAAGACTGCTCGCTGCGCCGCGCCGCGTTCCACGCCAACCGCGAAGTGCGGGTCCTGCGCGTCGCCGGCGCCGGCGCCGACCACCCCTTCATGGCCCACGTAGGCGAAAGCCGCTACCTCAAGGCGGTGTTCTGTCGCGTGTTCTGCACGCGCCGCTACGCAACCTGCCGCCGTAGGCGCGGCTTCAGCCGCGACCGCAGCGTCGATGCGAGCGACCCGATTCGGGT
Source organism: Lysobacteraceae bacterium (assembly GCA_024710865.1). GTDB lineage: Bacteria > Pseudomonadota > Gammaproteobacteria > Xanthomonadales > Xanthomonadaceae > JANJTY01. Next base: position 7,866 of record JANJTY010000042.1, read on the forward strand.
CGAGCGACGAGCCGGTTCGGGGCTGAAGCCCCTCCTACAAATGACCCTCCCAGCCAGGCGTAGGAGCGGCTTCAGCCGCGACCGCAGCGTCGATGCCGACGGCCCGGCCGAAACTGAGCGGCGGATCGGTGCGAGGCGCCCCGCTGCTGCCGGCGGCCGGGAGCGACCGTGCCAAGGCCGCGGCCGGCCCTTGCCCGACATCCCGTCAGGCCCACTGGGCAGGACCTCAGACGGCCTCGCCGTGGCCATCCATCTCCAGCGTGCGCACGCGCTTCGCGTCGCGGCGCTGTTCGGACAGGGTGCGGAACCGCTCGCGCACGCGCACGGCGTCGCGGATGTAGCGCATGTGTATCTCG
>JANJTY010000086.1 GCA_024710865.1 Lysobacteraceae bacterium
CGCACCTACTCGCGCAGCGGCTGGATCTCGACCGGCGGTTCGATCTCGCCGGCGTCGCCAACGACGTCGACTCCGGGCGGCGGGGTGAACGCGAAGGTATCGGACGGGAACGCCGGATTCCGCTGCCAACCGGAAAACCGCATCACGGTGCGCTGGCCGAGCAGGTCCTCGAGCTCCATCACCGCGAGGCCAGACGCGTCCAGGCCGAGCGAGACGCCGCGGAAGGCCGGTTCCTCCTCGCGCGGGGCCAGACCCAGCCAGAGCATTCCATCGCGCGCGGGCTGCTCGGAGACTTCGTAGAGGCGATCCAGGTCGGTGAGGTCGAGCAGCACCGACAGCGGGCTGCGCTGCTCCTCCTCGTCCTGCCGCCGTACCGTGACCTGTTCCAGGTCCGGATCGAAGATCCAGACCCGCGCGCCGTCCGCCACGATCAGCTGCGGAAAGGGCTCGATGTATTCCCAGCGGAAGCGGTTGGGCCGCGTCAGGGCCAGCTCGCCGCGCGAGGACTCGCGCAGTTCGCCGGCGGCGTCGAACACCTGCTGCTCGAAGCGGGCCGCGAGTCCGCCAACGGTGTCGGCGAAGGCATCCAGGCGCTGGCGCGCCTCGCCGGCCTGGGCCAGCGGCGCGGTGAGCAGGAGGAACAGGATCGGCAGCAGCAGGCGCATGGGGTCTGGAAAGACGTGGACTGGGACCGGATTCTCGCGGCGCGAAGCTTAACCGAGCGGGAGCTTGCGTCGCGGTGGTGTGCACTCCGCGCGGCGGCCGGCACGGAGCCGACCGCCGCGGCGTTTCACGCCCCCGGCGCGGCCTCGACGCGGAACTCGCCCAGGTCGATCCACTCGCGCCCGGACTCCAGCCGGCGCGTGATCGACTCGCGCGCGTCCTGGCCGCTGCCGAAGCCGGTCTGGAACTCGACCTGCACCGTCACCGGACCGGTCAGGCTCTGGCGGCGGTCGCCGAAGTAGTGCGCGCGCACGCGGTAGGTGCCGGGCAGCGGGCGCGCGATGGTGTAGACCTCCGGCCCGTAGCCCTGGGTGAAATCGCGGCTGACGTGGCCACCGGCGCGCGAGCGGTTCTGGCCGTAATACGTCGATTCGCCGGTCGGGTCGATCACCCACAGGTCGATGTCGGTATTGTCGGCGTCCCAGGTCATGGACACCCGCAGCCCGACCCGCAGCGGATCGATCAGCTCGCCCGGGATGCCCAGTGCGGCGACCAGCGCGGCCGCGTCCACGCCGCCGCGCGCGAGCAGGTCGTTGAGCTCGTGCAGCGCGATCAGCTCGATCTCGGGGAAGCGCCCGTGCCAGTCGCCGCTGGCCACGGTCCAGAGCAGTTCGACCGCGCGCGCGACGTCGGGCTGCGCCTGGCGCGCCAGGGCCAGGGCCAGGTCGCGGTGGCTCTGCGGCTCCTCCGGGCGCTGCACCAGCGCGTCCTCGAACTGGCCGACGGCCAGGTCGAAGCGCTGCCACTGCGCCAGGCGGTAGCCCAGGACGCGGGTCAGCGCGGTGTTCTCGCTGCCCAGTTCGGCGATGTTGGACAGAATCCGCAGGGCCAGCACCGGATCCTTGAGCGCGTCGCGGAAATGATCGGCGCAGTCGAGGAAGAAGGCCGGCGAGTCGCCGTGCTCGGCGCGCTGCTCGAGGTAGGCGCGGTAGGGATCGGCGGCGGCGCGGATCGCGGCGAGATAGGGCGTGTCCGGGTTCCAGCCGCGCAGGCTGATGCGGGCGCGGACCGGCGGCGCAGCATCGGCTTCGCCCTCCCGCTTGGCGGCTTCGTTCGAACCGACACCTCGCGGCGCAGCCTGGGCCGAGACCTCGGCCATGGGTGCCGGCGCGGTCGCGGGCGGCGGGGGCGGCGCGGGGACGGCCATCTCGGACGGCGCGGCGTCCTGGGCCAGATCGTCGCGCGCCACCGAACCGGTGACTTCGACCCGCCGCAGCGGCGCATCCGCGCCGTCGCGCTCCTCGCGGTCCATGGCCACCGCCGCGACCGCGGGCAGCCCGCTGCGCTCGCCGCGCAGATCGTCCACCGCCAGCATCACGGCGGTGGCCTCGCGCTCCCAGCGCGCGCGGCTGGTGGCATCGGCGCCCTCGCTCGGCCAGCGCGCCTGCAGGGCCCGTGCCTGCGCCTGCAGCTCATCGATGCGGCGCTGCGCCGCGGCCACGCGCTTGCCGGCCGCGTCCTGGCCCGGCGCGAAGCGGCGCCACTCGCCGGCTTCGGCCTCGACCGCCGGCAAAAGCAGGGTCTCCAGCCAGGGATGACGCGTGCTGTGCCAGTCGCGGAAGCCGCGCCACAGCGCCGACAGGGTGGCGATGCGCTGGGCCTTGCCCTCGTCCACCGCGACGGGCTTGGGCCAGTCCGGCAGGCGCGCACGGTACTGCGCGCGCAGGTCGTCTTCCTTCGGCTCGATGCGGTAGCGCAGGTAATCCTCGATCCGGTCCAGCACCAGCAGCGAGGTGTGCCGGGTAACCACGCCGTACTGGGTACCCAGCGCGGCGATCGCGTCGGCGTCCGGCTTCGCGGCGCGCTCCAGCTCGGCGATGCGCGCCTGCGCGTGCAGGCGGTGCACGGTCTCGCCCAGCGCCGCGTC
>JANJTY010000114.1 GCA_024710865.1 Lysobacteraceae bacterium
CAGTTCGCTCTTGCCGTACACCATGCGCACGTCGATCTTGAGGCGGTTCTTGTCCGCCAGCAGCTCCTTCATGCGGTCGTTGAGCTTGAGGTAGGGGCTGATCAGGATCAGCCGATCCTTGGCGTCCTTGATCAGCTCTTCGAGGAAGTAGTTCGTCGCGCTGGTGTTGAGGAACTTGGCCATTGGGATTCCTTTCGATGGTGTGGTGTGGGCCAATCGCGGCTGACCGGACGGCTCAATGCGGACTCGCTCGTTCTGGATTCCGAACCGAGGCTTTCGGTGCATCCTGAGCCACTGCCAGCGATGGCTCGTTCGATGCGTTGCGTGTTCCCCTGCAGTCCGGAAACCGCGAGCAGCCGAAGAACCGCCGACCGGTGCCCCTGGCCGTTCTGGGCATCATGGCGGACCCGCAGCGCGGGCAGGCAAGCGGCCCTTCCAGCGCCCCCTCGTCCGATGCGGATGAGGCTTGAACGGCAGGCACCGACAGGGCTGTCACCGACCGCCTCAATGGAGCCATTCCGGGATCGGCTTAAAGGAGCCAGTCGATGTTCGGCGTAATGGAGCCACCGCGGGATCGCCGTAATGGAGCCATGCCAGGATCGGCTTAAAGGAGCCACCGAGACGGCCTGAGCGCTGTTCCCGGATCGGGACTCGAACTTCCATCCACCTCGCTACCCTCCGCGGCTTTTGCCAGGAGGCGGCGATGAGCAAGCGGAGGTTCGAGATGTACCAGTACCGACAGGTCCTGCTGCGCATGCGGCAGGGCGATTCCGATCGCGAGATCGCCCGTTCGCGCTTGATGGGTCGCCCCAAGTGCGCTGTGGTTCGCAGTGTGGCGGCCGAGCGCGGCTGGCTCGATCCAGCAGAGCCGCTGCCGGACGATGCGGCGTTGGCCGCGGTATTCGCGTCCGGTCCGCGCCCTGCGCCATGCGTGTCCAGTCTGGAGCCGTTTCGCGCCCAGATCGAGCGCTGGGCGGCCGAGGGCGTGCAGGGCACGACGATGCATGCGGCACTGTGCCGCAACCACGGCTATGCCGGCAGCTACTCGGCCGTACGCCGGTTCCTGCAGGGACAGGCGGCATCGCAGCCCCCACCCAGCACCATGCGATTGGACTTTGCCCCGGGCGAGGCGGCTCAGGTCGACTTCGGCAGTGGACCCGTCGTGCCGCATCAGCGGACAGGTGAGGCGCTCAAGACCTGGATCTTCGTCATGACCCTGTGCTGGTCGCGCCACCAGTACGCCGAGCTGGTGCTCGATCAGACCGTGGCGACCTGGCTGGGCTGCCACCGGCGCGCGTTCGAGTGGTTCGGCGGGGTACCGCAACGGCTGATCATCGACAACCCCAAGTGCGCCATCATCCGGGCCTGCACGACAGATCCGGTGGTGCAACGGGCCTACGCCGAGTGCGCCGAGGGTTACGGCTTCCGGATCAGTCCGTGTCCTCCGCGCGACCCGCAGAAAAAGGGCATCGTCGAGGCCGGCGTGAAGTATGTGAAACGCGGGTTCGTGCCGCTGCGCGAGTTCCGCGACCTGGCCGACGGCAACCGCCAGTTGCGCGATTGGGTGCTGGGCGAGGCCGGCACCCGCTGCCATGGCACCACGCGCGAGCAGCCGCTCAAGCGCTTCGTCGACGCGGAAAAGGCGCTACTGCTGGCGCTGCCCGAGGCAGCGCCAGACCTGGCGGTCTGGGCCATGGTCAACGTGCACGGCGATGGCCATGTGCAGTTCGAGAAGTCGCTGTACTCGGTGCCGTTCCGGCTGATCGGCCAGCGCCTCTGGCTCAAAGCCACCGAGGGCCTGGTCAGCCTGTTCCAGGGCCACGATCCGGTAGCGTCGCATCCGCGGGCACAGGCGCCGGGCCAGCGCTCGACCCTTCCCGACCACCTGCCGCCAGCAGCCCTGGCTTGGTCGCTGGCCGATCCTCAGCACTGTCTGGCAGCGGCTGAACGCATCGGCCCGCACTGCCGACGCGTGATCGAGCATCTGTTCGCCGACCGCGTACTCGACAAGCTGCGCGCCGCGCAGGGCGTGATCCGGCTCGCCAAGACGCATGGCGACACCCGCCTGGAAGCCGCCTGCGAGCGAGCCCTGGCCTTCGGCGACCCGCGCTACCGCACGGTCAAGACCATCCTCGCCCGCGGCCTCGATCAACGCCACGACGCCAGTCCGCAGGAAGACACGAACGAGGCGCTCTACGCCCGCGGCGGACGCTTCTACCGCCACCACTCCGACCGTTTCCATTGACCCAAGGACCGACCATGAATCCCATCCCCGAACTCACCCCCGTGCTCAAGCAGCTGCGCCTGTCGGGCATCCTCGACTCGCTCGATGCACGCAATCGCCAGGCCATCGACGGCAAGCTGGCCTACACCGAGTTCCTTGCCCTGCTGGTGCAGGACGAACTGGCCCGACGCGAACAGAAGAAGTTCAGCACCCGCCTGCGGCGCGCCAGCTTCCGCACCACCAAGACGCTGGAGGGCTTCGACTTCGACCGCCTGCCGTCGGTCAATCGCAGCCAGATCGCCGACCTCGCCACCGGCCGCTACCTGCAGGAAAAGGCGCCCGTCCTCATCGTCGGCCCCTGCGGCACGGGCAAGAGCCATCTCGCCCAGGCCCTTGGCCACTGTGCCGTGCGGCAGGGCTGCGATGTGCTGTTCACCAGCCAGGCCCAGCTCGGCGCCAGCCTCAACGCCGCCCGCGCCATTGGCGGCTTCGAGCGCAAGCTGCAGCAGTTGGCCCGGATCGATCTGCTCATCATTGACGACTTCGGCCTCAAGCCGCTGCGCGCACCACAGGACGAGGACTTCCACGAACTCATCGCCGAGCGCTACGAGCGAACCGCCACCATCGTCACCAGCAACCTCGACTTCGGCGAGTGGGCCGACGCCTTCCCCGGCAATCGAATGCTCGGCGCCGCCACCATCGACCGCCTGCGCCACGGCGCCTATCGCGTCGTCCTCGACGGTGCCAGCTACCGCAGCCCGCGACCCACTCCCGACGCCCCGAAATCAGCGGTTGCCAAGACCCCGAAAACGCCCTGAAACTGCACCCGTTCGAGACCCGTTCTCCGGGGCCTGCTAGTGGCTCCATTAAGCCGATCATTGGTGGCTCCAATAGGGCGGTCGGTGACAGCCCAGTGCTCGCGGGGGAATGTCATGTGCGCGAGCACGTCCTGTTCGGCGCTGTCCAGGAATTGGGCCGCTTTCGTGAAGCGGCCGCGCAGCTGGTCGGCGACCGTGCGCCACTGCGTTCGCGCCGCCTCGGCGCCCTCCTGCGCGAGGATCGTGCCGATCAGCGCCGACACCACCCGCCGCTGGCCCTTGGGCACCGTCGCCAGCACGTTCCGCATGAAGTGCACGCGGCAGCGCTGCCAGGTCGCCTTGAGCACCTTCGCGCACGCCGCCTTGAGCCCTTCGTGAGCGTCGGAGATCACCAGCTTCACCCTTCACCGCGTGATGGTGCGGATGCGGCTGAACGCCAAGGGCAATCCGCACAGCCCTAGCACCCGCAGCCGCGGTGCGAGTGCAAGCCGCCGCTCTTCTTGCCCGAGGCAAGCGCATCGGCGCGCCAACGCTCCAACGTCGCAACCGACACGCCGATCTCGCGCGACACCACGACCACATCCGCACTCTCAGGCGGCAACAGCCGAGCCACCGCCTTGTCCTTGAACGCTTGTCCGTATCGAGCCACTTCCTAGTTCCTCTCGCCCCCGGGTCAATGATCTATCGGGGCGGCAACTATTC
>JANJTY010000117.1 GCA_024710865.1 Lysobacteraceae bacterium
GGCCCGTTCCGTTGGGTGGCGCTGTCGGGCGACCCGGAGGACATTTCGAAAACCGATGCCAAGGTGCGCGAGCTGATCCCGAACGATCCGCACCTGCACCGCTGGCTGGACATGGCCGCGGAGCGCATCAGCTTCCAGGGCTTGCCGGCGCGCATCTGCTGGGTGGGCCTGGGCGACCGCCATCGCCTCGGTCTGGCCTTCAACGAGATGGTGCGCACCGGTGAGCTGAAGGCGCCGGTGGTGATCGGGCGCGATCACCTGGATTCGGGCTCGGTGGCCTCGCCCAACCGCGAAACCGAGGCCATGCAGGACGGCTCCGACGCCGTCTCCGACTGGCCCCTGCTCAACGCCATGCTCAACGTCGCCGGCGGCGCGACCTGGGTCTCGCTGCACCACGGCGGCGGCGTCGGCATGGGCTACTCGCAGCATTCCGGCGTGGTGATCGTCTGCGACGGCTCCGACGCCGCCGACCGGCGCATCGCCCGCGTGCTCTGGAACGACCCCGGCACCGGCGTCATGCGCCACGCTGATGCGGGCTATGAGATCGCCAAGGCCTGCGCGAAGGAGCAGGGGCTGAAGCTGCCAATGGCTTTGTAGGGGCGCGCCATGTGGATATGCACCCACTGGTGGTAGATCGACCGGGGGTCTGCGCAAGTCCTGCCCCTCCGCCCAGCCCCTCTCCCGCAGGGAGAGGGGCTCAGTTCAAGAGATCCCGCGACGTTTCCTGGTCCCTGCCCAGGATCGGTCAGGTGTGAACCGGTGGCCCCACCGCATGAGCGGCGAAGCGTCGATCCAGCTGGTCCCGATGTCCGCCGCGCAGCTCAGGGAGGTCGCGGCCGGAGCTGCGGTGTCCATTCCCGGTTTGGCCGTCGCGGAGGGCGCGCTCCCTCCACCGCACGTCGCCCTGCGCGTGCTGCGCAGGCTGGAACTCGGGTGCGCGGCTGAATGGGTGTTGCCACTGATGATCGTTGACGCTCAAAGCCGGACGATCGTTGGCGGCTGCACGTTCAAGGGCCTCTCGGCCTGCGGGTGCGTGGAGAGCGGCTACGGCATCGCGCCGTCCCGGCAGCGCCGGGGCTACGCATCCGCTGCGGTCAGGCAACTGCTCGACCGGGCTGCCGGCTCCGGCCAGGTGCGGGAGGTCTTCGCGCTCGTCGCGCCCGACCATGTTGCGTCGGCCAGCGTGGTCGCAGGCGCGGGGTTTGCCGAGGGGCCGTGCATCATCGACGAAGACGGTGAGCGCGTCGTGCGCTGGACGTTTCGCTGTACCGCCCCGCTCGGATGAGCGGGCGAGCCAAGCAGCCGCGCGGGTGACGCCGAAGCGTTCGGCACAGGCAGGACGCTGCGGCGGACCGATTCGGGCAGGCGACTTCCGACACCTGCGACGGATTCCGCGCTGCCGCCGCGGCCTGGCTTGCGCGACTATGCTCGCCCCACTCTCCGGAGCGTCCTGCATGATCGGCTACGTCACCCTCGGCACCAACGACTTCTCACGTTCCACCGCCTTCTATGACGCACTGTTGGCCGAGCTCGGCGCCAAGCGCATCATGGAAGGCCCGCGCTTCGTAGCCTGGGGCACCTCGATGCAGGCGCCCAGCCTGGGCGTGATCCTGCCCTTCGACGGCCAGCCCGCGACGCGCGGCAACGGCACCATGGTGGCGCTGGCGGTGAAGTCGCCGGCGCAGGTCGATGCACTGCACGCCAAGGCGCTGAAGCTGGGCGGTACCGACGAGGGCGCGCCGGGCGAGCGCTTCAAGGGCTTCTACGCCGGCTACTTCCGCGACCTGGACGGCAACAAACTCAATTTCTTCTGCATGGGCTGAGGGTCTCGCCACCGACTGGCCGTTCCGCTCGGGGCCCGCAGCGCGCCGCGGGCCACGGCGATCGGCGCGCATGCGCGGCTGGAACGCGTGTGCCATCCTTGCACGGTGGCAGGACGGGACGACGGTGCCGTCGCCGGGCGGCGCCGATGCCCCCGGTTCAACCGAGCGGAGGCGCGATGGACTGGTTCACCGCACTTTGGCTGGTCGCGCTCGTCGCCGCGCTGGCGACCGGCAAGGCCTATTTCCGCCGCGTCATCGTGCGCGAACTGGAGCCCGGCGCCTACTGGTCGACCTGCAGCTGCTACGCGGTGCTGGCCGCGCTGATGCCGGCGCTGGACGTCCTGAAGGGCTGAGCGGATCGCTCCCGCCACCCGCCCCCGTGCCGGCTGCGCCGCGGCACGGAGCAGGCGCGCTCGTCCGGGCCCGTACCCCTCAGGATGCGTCGAACGCGACCCGGTTGCGGCCCTCCGCCTTGGCCCGGTACATGGCCTGGTCAGCGGCCTTCATCCAGGCCGGAAGGGCCTGATCCGAGCCGACCGCGCGCAGCGCCACGCCGATGCTGGCGGTGACCTGCAGCGGCTGCTCCTGCAGCAAGAAGCGCTGCGCTGCGACGGCCCGACACAGGCGCTGGGCTGCCGCGTGTGCCGCCGCTTCGTCCAGACCGGGACACAGCACGGTGAATTCCTCGCCGCCGAGGCGCGCGACCAGTGCGCCCAGCGGCGCTTCGCGCTGCAGGCAGCGGGCGGTTTCCACCAGCACCGTATCGCCAAGCGGATGCCCGCCGCGGTCGTTGATCGACTTGAAGTGGTCGAGGTCCACCAGCATCAGTGCGTGGCTGGTGGTCCGGGTTTCGGGATCGCCCAGCAGCCGAGCGGCGCGCTCGGCGAAGGCTCTCCGGTTGGGCAGGCCGGTGAGGTTGTCTCGGTACGCCTGCTCATGCAGGCTGGCGGCGAGTCGACGCTGCGCGCGCATCAGCAGGGCCAGCGCGATGA
>JANJTY010000147.1 GCA_024710865.1 Lysobacteraceae bacterium
GCGTTGCAGGCCTGCAGCGTCTCGGGCTGGATCGAGAACCACACGTCCGGGCAAGGCGCCGTTGCCAGGCTGGCGACCTCGCTATCGAGCACTTCGCCGTTGTCCGCGTTGACCAGGAAGAACCGACGTCCGTCGCGCACCCACTTGCCCAGGGACACCCGCCCCACCGCGTTGCCGCTGGCCACCGCGGTCCCGCCGGGCGAATCGATCCTCACCTGCAGTCGGGAAACGCCCAGCGCGCGCACGTCCCACCACAGCTCGGCCGCTGTCGTGCCGCTGCCGTCGCACTGCAGGGAGGTCGCCGTGCGCAGCTGCAGGCCGCCGGGGCGGCCCTGCATCCAGGGACTCACGCGCTGGTCTAGCAGCGCCAGGGAAGGCGCGTTGAAGTCGGGCGAGTTGAAACGCATGGTCGACTGCATGCTCGGCCGGTAGACGCCGCTGCGCTGGTAGCTGCCGCCTTCGAACAGGCCCGTACCCTGCGCGTGATCCGGCGAGGGCTCCTCACGCTCCGACTCGAGGAGCGCGCTCCATGGAACCAGCTGGCTGCTGGCGAATCGGGTCAGATGTGCGGCGCTGGGCGAAGGCCCTTCGTAGACCTGACCGAACTCGTTGTACTCGTCCGCCAGCCAGCCGACCTTGTGCCCGAACTCGTGCGAGGGCACCGGCGAATTGGGTGAGCTGCCGAGCGGACCTCCATTGCCCAGGATGAATGAGTTGGCGCGACCCACCGGCACCGGCTGGTTGAGCAGGACGATCAGCGAGTCGTAAGCGGGAAACACCTCGGCCGCCAGCTGCATGGCCAGGCTGTAGTCGATCGCCAGCAGCGATCGGGCCAGTTCCCAGCGCCCGCCCAGAAGGGTGTCGCGTTCGATGAGCGGTGCGCCCTGCGCGTCCACTACGTCGACCCCGGCCTGGGTCGATGGCGTGAGGTAGGCGTACGCGTTGAACACGCCGCGGTACGCACTCCAGTAGGGATAGCCGATCAGCGCGCGCAGGTAGCTGCGCACGTTGCTGGTGAAGACGCCGCGGTCGTTGAGGTTCGGGTAGCCGTCGCCGTTGAGGTCCTCGAAGGCCTCGTTCCAGGCCGTGGGGTCCTGGCCTTCGGCCGGCGCGGTCGCGGTGCCGTAGAGCGCATAGGGCTCGCCCGCGCGCCAGGCGCCATCGCCGTCGAGGTCCACGAACTGGACGCCGTCCCACTGGCCGTTGCCGTTGGCGTCGGTGAAGGTCTCGCGCTGCGCGACGTAGCCATCGCCCAGGAATAGCAGGTTGTAGCGATCATCCATGCCGTCGCCCATCACCCGCGTCAGCCCGTGCCCGACCAGCCCAAGCGGCAGCTGATCGCGCAGCACCACGTCGCGCTGCCTCGATGCCACGGTCTCGCCGAGTCGCTCCCAATGGATGAGCGACGTGCCCAGCGGCGGAACGCCGAACCGCACCACGCAGCGCGGACACAGCGGCACATCGAAACGGCCGGCACTGTCGGTGCGCGAGAACACGAGGAACTCCTGCCCCGGATCGAACACCGAAACATCGAGGCCGGCCTGCGCCACTCCGGACGCGCTGCGAAGCACGCCGGTCCAGCGCTTGTAGTCGGCGGCCGCCGGCCGCGGCACCCGCACCTCGATGCCGTTCACCGCGTCGAACTCCGGCGACAGGATGGTCGCGAAGCCCGGAAGGTTCACGCGCACGCGGTAGCGTCCACTCGGCACGGCCAGCGGCCATTCCAGCCGGCTGCCCTGGAGACCCGCGTAGGCGATCGATGGTGGGCGGTAAGCCGCGGCGATCACCGCGCCATCGCGCAGCAGTTCGATCCGGGACGCGTAAAGCGTAAGGCTCTCGACCCCGTATCCGGTCACCAGGTTCACGCGCGGGATCGCCGCGGTGTCGATCGTCAGGCTGACGCTCGTGGCCGAGGCCCCGAGCTCTACGCTGGCGAGCGCGCTGTCGCCAAGATAGACGGGCGCCCTGTTGAACACGTCCGGCGCCGGTCGGGCTTCGAGCCGGTAACTGCCATGCGCCAGCGGAAGGGAAATGCGGCCGTCTGACTGCGTCACGCCCGCCAGCACGAAGCGGTCGTTGCGGAACGCCGCGACGCGCACCTGTGGCAGGGTCTGACCCGCGGCATCCCGCACCGTGACCTCGACCCTGCGCACCCGCGCCAGTCCGATCTGGGCGTTGACGTCGGCACGCTGCGTCCGCAGGGGAACCGGATCACCCCACAGCCAGTCGCCCCCGCCCGCCTCGACACGCAACTGGCTGTCCATCGGCACCAGGCGCGTGTGCTGTCCGTCGCTGCCCAGTTGCAGCGACTCCGAGCCGAGCGAAAGCCCGTTCGCGCCGAGCACGGCCATCGACAGCGCCCCCGTCACCGGAGCCCCACTGGCCTGACGGAACGAGAACGTCGCGAGAACGCCGCGCTCGAGCTCGATGTCGAGGGTGTCGTCTGCCAGCGGCCGCACCCGTATCCAGCGACCGAAGCTGCGCTCCGCGCCCGCGTAGAGCTGGTAGTCGCTCGAAGGCTTGAGCGCCAGGCGGTAGTTCCCGGCTCCGTCGATGACCGCACTGCGCTCCCCGAGCCACTGCGTCCCCACCACGCGATACGCGTGGATGTATGCGCCAGCGGGCACGTCGCCGAGCTGGTTACGCAGTCGCCCGGACAATTCAGCGCCTCGGACCACCGGGAGGTCGCGGGTCCTGTCAACCGCCGCCGCCGCAAGTTCCACCGGATCGGACAAGTACGGAACAGGCAGGTCGCGCACCGACAGGCTAACGCCCACGTCGGGCGGAATACGACCGACGCGATAGCGCAGATCGTCGGCCGAGTAGACGCCTGCATAAAGCCGCGCGCCCGCGCCGAAATCCAGCCACGCGTCGACGATCACCCGACTCGTGGCGGGCGCACCCACCGGCATCAGGACCCGGCCACTGATCGCCACGCCCCGGCGCAGGCGAATCTCGATCTGGGTGTTGTCCTGCAAGGGACCGACCGGATGGTAGACCAGGGCCCAGGGCTCGGGCGGCGAGAAGTGCAACCGGAAGCTGCTCCCCGCCGGCACCGAGAGCGCGAAGTTTCCGTTGGCATCGGTTGCGATGCTTTGTCCGTTCAGGCTGTTCCAGCCATTGACGACCACGCCCAGCGGTCTGCCCTGGTCGTCCAGCAGTCGGCCGCTCACGCTGACCGTGGTCTCGCTCTTGTCGACCGCACCAGCCGGAGGGACGCGGGCGGCGTCCCGGGCAGGCGTTGAAAGCGCGCTGCAGGCCTCGGCCGAACGCGCCCGCTCCGGCACCGGCGGTTCGCCACTGTCGGCACATGCCGCCCAGCGCGGGAGGCCGTCGCCGTCCGCGTCGGGCTGCGGTCGCAGTGGAAGCAGGGCGTCGACGGGGGGAACTGCAGAGGGTCCCGCTTTGGCTTCGCGAGTCCTCACCTCGGCCAGCACGCGTTCGAACCGGCTGCGCTCGGATCGTGCCTTGGAGCGGAACTCAGCATCGAGCGGAATCGAAAGATGCAGTGCACCACCCGCATCGAGCACATCCAGGGCATCCGCCCCGGGCAGGTCCGGAACGCGCAGCGCCACCGGCACGTCGGCCTCCGGGTGGAATCCATGCCGCAGGGCAGCGAAATCGGGGTGAGCCTGGCGCCACAGCACCGCGCCCGTGGCGTCCTTCAGCTGCAGCTCCCACCCACCCGCGCCGGTGCGGACGGGACGGCTCTCATAGCGCGCCAGCGCCGCAACCGACTCCAGCCGCACCCAGCCCTGCGGCGCGACCGAGAGGTGCACGAGGAATCCGCTGGAGGGCTTCGGGGCGACGGGGGTCTGAGCGTTCGCCAACGCGCTGGCTGCGCAGGTCACCATGAGGGCAAACACGAGGCAAGAAACACTCAACAGTGCGCGCGGACCCATGCTTTTCCCCTGACGTACGCGAGTTCAGCCGTCCCGTACGTGACGGCGCTACGTTGGCAACACTCTAGCGAAGTCGGCCGGCCCAGGCATCCGCCGAAGGACGGATGGGCTGCGGCTCGAGCCGCTGAAGACTCACGCCCTGAGCATCCCCCGCGCCAGCGCGGCGATGTGCACTTCGTCCGGGCCATCGGCCAGGCGCAGGGAGCGGGCGCCGGCGTAGGCCTGGGCGAGGACGTGGTCCTGCGAGAGGCCGCCGCCGCCGTGCAGCTGGATGGCGCGGTCGATCACCGTGCAGGCCATGCGCGGGGCAACGATCTTGATCATGCCAATGGCGTCCTTGGCGGCCTTGTTGCCCTGCGCGTCGAGCTGGGCGGCGGCGGCCAATACCAGCAGGCGGGCCTGCTCGATCTCACAGCGCGACAGCGCGATCGCTTCCTGCGCCATGCCGTGGCCACCGAG
>JANJTY010000156.1 GCA_024710865.1 Lysobacteraceae bacterium
CTTCGGCGAAATCCTCGCGCTCGATCCACAGCTCGCGCGAGAACGGAACCTTGCGCGTGCCGAAGTCGGGGTTCTTCGGGTGGTTCGAGAACTCGAGCGATTCCTCGTGGCCGGCATCGAGATTGGTGATGACCAGCTTGATCGGATCGAGTACGGCGAGGCGACGCGCTGCCGCCGCGTCGAGGTCCTCGCGCACGCAACCTTCCAGCACCGAGAAGTCGATCAGCGAGTTCTGCTTGCTGATGCCGATGCGCTCGGCGAACAGGCGCAAGCTGGATGGTGTGCAGCCGCGACGGCGGATGCCCTGCAGGGTGGGCATGCGCGGATCGTCCCAGCCGGCGACGAGCTTCTCCTGCACCAGCGCCATCAGCTTGCGCTTGCTCATCACGGTGTAGTTGATGTTGAGGCGCGAGAACTCGATCTGGCGCGGCTTGGCCGCCACGTTGGGCCAGCCGCGCGCGGCCAGCGGCGCAAGCAGTCCGGCATCGGCGTGCAGGGCGACGCGGTCCACGCACCAGTCGTAGAGCGGACGGTGGTCCTCGAACTCCAGGGTGTAGAGCGAGTGGGTGATGCCCTCGATCGCATCGGACAGTGAATGCGCGTAGTCGTACATCGGGTAGATGCACCAGGCGTCGCCGGTGTTCTGGTGCGGCACCGTCTTGATCCGGTACAGGGCCGGGTCGCGCAGGTTGATGTTGCCGCTGGCCATGTCGATCTTCGCGCGCAGGGTGCGGCTGCCGTCGGCGAACTCGCCGGCGCGCATGCGGCGGAACAGGTCGAGGTTCTCCTCCACGCTGCGCTCGCGGAAGGGCGAGGCGCGGCCGGGTTCGGTGAGGCTGCCGCGGTACTCGCGCACCTGCTCGGGCGAGAGGTCGCAGACGAAGGCGTCGCCCTGCCGGATCAGCTTCTCGGCGGCGAGGTAGAAGACCTCGAAATAGTCCGAGGCGTGGCGCAGCTCGTGCCACTCGAAGCCCAGCCAGCGCACATCGTCCTGGATCGCGGCGACGTACTCGGGGTCTTCCTTGGCCGGGTTGGTGTCGTCGAAGCGCAGGTTGCAGATGCCGGCGAACTCGCCGGCGATGCCGAAGTTCAGGCAGATCGACTTGGCGTGGCCGATGTGCAGGTAGCCGTTGGGTTCGGGCGGGAAGCGGGTGCGGATGGCGTCGTGCTTGCCGGAGGCCAGGTCCTCGCGGACGATCTGGCGGATGAAGTCCTGGCGGGCGGGAGTGGTGGAATCGGTCATGGCGTCCGTGCGGGGCGCTGGGCTGTCGAGCCGCACAGTGTAGCCGCAGCGATCCCTGCCGCGCCGCCGAGTTCCGCAGGAGCAGAGCGCTGGCCCCTGGCACCGGTCCGGCCGCCACGGGCCGGACCGGTTCGAATGCGTCAGGGACTTTCGAAGCCGTCCCGGAAGATGGGCTCCCCGACCGACACCTGAACCGTGGCCTGGGCAGTGCTCAGGTCGGCCATACCGGCGTTGTAGGCGGTCCAGGTGGCGACGTGGGTCTGGCTCTGGGCCGGCACCGCGGCGTGCAGCCAACTGTAGGACTCACCTGGCGCCAGCGCCTGCGCCGCGCCGGAGAGCAGCTGGCCGAGTCGGTCGTCCTCGAGGTCGTGCAGGCTGAAGGCGATGTTTCCGGTATTGGTGACGGTGTAGCAGTAGGTCACCTCGGTTCCCGGATCGATGAGCAGCGCAGTGCTTGCCGCGCACGCGCCCGGCGTGGTGCCCACCGTGGCGGTGAGCGAAATTGACGGCAGGCTCTGCACCGTGACGGTCGCGCTGGCCATGTCGGACGCGACATCGACCGGCCCCGGGTTGTTTGCCGTCCAGGTCGACACGTGGGTGCGGGTCACGTCCGCCACTGTCTCCTGCACGATGAAGGCGTTGGCGCCCGGGTCGAGGGTGTAGAAGAAGTCCAGCAGCACGTTGCCGATCTGGCTGTCGACCAGGGTATGCCGGGTGAGCGCCACGTCGCCCGTGTTGGACACCTGGTAGCAGAGCGTCACCGGTGTGCCCGGCGCGACGGTGATCGCGGTGTCCGTGGGGCAGAAGCCGGGATCGAACGGCACCGGCGAGGGCGCGACCGTGAGCTGGGTGGAAATCGCCGGCGTCCCGACCACATCCAGCTGGACCGGGATCGCGACCATGGCGGTGCCGTTGCCCGTGCCGGGATCGGGATCGTTGCTGGCCACGCAGAGGTTGGCGCGGTAGGTGCCCGTCGCGAGGCCGGCCGAGTCGAACTGGACGTCGATGGTCTCGGAGCCGCCGGGCGCAAGGCTGCCGCCGACGACCGACGTGCTGAGCCAAGGCACGTCGGCGGCGGCAACGCAGCCGTCGCTGCCGTGGATGATGAAGGGCAGGCCCTGAGGATTGCCCGAATCAAGCAGCGGCTGCCAGATGCCCGCCAGCGCCTGGCGCGCGTCGCCCGTCGTGGCGGAGCCCAGGATGGAGATCGGCGGAGCCCAGGGCCCGGTGAGGGGCGTGGTACCGCTCGCGGACCAGTCGAGCCAGTAGGTTCCCGGCGGCAGGGCGGTATTGACCGCCAGGGTGAGCGCCATGATCGGGCGCACGGCGCTGCCGAGGTCGGTATCCGTGGTGCGGTAGATGCCGCTCCAGCCGGCCTCGAGCAGGCGGTTGCTCGACTCGTCGCCGAAGACCACGCTGCTGCCCGGGTCGCCCGGCGGGCCGTCCCAGAGGCGCAGGCTGGCACCCAGGAGGGTCGGATCCAGTCCCGAACCGGTCTGGTAGGCGTACACCGTGACAGCGCCGATGAACCAGCCGGGCGAGGGGACCGTGAAATCGTCCGCGACGCGGTTGCCCAGCAGCCACTGGTTTCCGAACCCGAGGTTGACCAGGCCAAGCGCGGTCTGGACTGTGGAGGCGTCGGCGCCGTTCGCGCCGCCGCCCGGATGGGTGACCAACGGCCCGTTGTCGTAGAGCGTCACTCCGGGAATGCGCATCGAACGTCGCGGACTGCCCTTGCCCTGTGTCGTGCCGCCGACGGTCGCGCCTGCCGGTTCGGCGCCGGCCGCGTCTGCGACGCCGGCCGGAA
This sequence comes from Lysobacteraceae bacterium, assembly GCA_024710865.1. Classification (GTDB taxonomy): domain Bacteria; phylum Pseudomonadota; class Gammaproteobacteria; order Xanthomonadales; family Xanthomonadaceae; genus JANJTY01. Next base: position 3,051 of record JANJTY010000156.1, read on the forward strand.
GCGCGACGGGCCCCGGCTGGGCGCGCACGGGTGCGCGCGGTTCCTCCGCGATCGACCAGTCGAGCGCCACCGCGCCCGTGTTGCTCAGTCCGACGCTGGCGGTGCTGGCGGTGTCCGGCGCCTGGGTGGATGACACGCTGGCCACCGAGACGTCGATGTTCGGCTCGGCGGCGGTGATGTCCAGGCACCAGGAGTTCAGCAGGCCGCCGTCAGGCGTCGCGTTGTCGTCCACCTCCAGCCGCCAGGTTCCGCCCGCGGCGAGCCCATCGAACGCGGACAGCAGGGACGCACTGGCCGGATCGCCGCCGATCGCGCGGCCCGACAGAGCCGGTGGCGTGGCACTGCACTGGCTCTCGAGCGGCGGGTCGGTGCCCTCGTCGTCGACCACCGCCTCGATGTTGTCGTTGCCGCAACCGAAGGTGCTGGCCGGATGGCCGGGTCGATCGACCAGCACCGCGCTGGTGCCGCTTTCGAGATGGGTCAGGGTGATGGTGACGTCGCCGACCCAGGAATGGTCGGCATCGATGCGCACGTCGAGGTCGCCGATGAGCACATCGCCCAGAATCTTGAGCGTGTCGCTGACGGTGCCGGCGGTGGGGATTTCCAGGCCGGGCGCGCTGCAGATCGAGGCGTGCTGACCGGGACCAGTGACCCGGATCTCGCTCCGGTCCGTGTCGGAGGCGAACGCAGGCGGTGCCGGGTTGCTGGCCGTCCACTCGCTGGCATTGGTCAGCGGCATGAAGGCCGGTACGTCGTCGCGGGTCGCGTAGGCCGATTCACCCGGCAGCAGGTCGTAGGCAACGTTCGAAATCAGTGCGCCGCCGAGGGTGTCGGTGACGCTGTGCTGGGTGAGGGTCACGCCGCCCGTGTTGAGCGCCGTGTAGCACTGCGTGAGCGCGGTGCCCGGGGCGACCACGGCATGATCGGCCACGCCACAGCTTCCGGTCGTGGTCGAGACGGTTGCCTCCAGGCTGATCTCGGGCACCGGCAGGCATCCGCTAACCCGCACATCGTCGATGGCAAGCCCCGCCAGCTGGACGGTGATGTCTGAGGTGAGGCTGAACACGGCTTCGATGTCCTGGCCGGCATAGGCGCTCAGGTCGGCCCGGTGCCGGCCCCAGCCGGCGCTCTGCTGCAGGGTCACCACGGGGTTGCCTATTCCCTGGGTCATGGTCGCATCGCGCCAGACCCAGGGCCGGATCGGATTCGCGCCGCCGGGGTTCTGCACCTGCACGTGGGCAGTGTCGAACGTGGCCGACTCCATCTGGTACTTCTGTGCCCATTCGAGGCTGATGGGCGGTACCAGCGAAGCGAGGGAAATGCTGGGCGAGGTGATCGTCTGGCTGCTGCTGACCGAGTACGTGCCCGCCAGGTTCGTCTTCCAGCAGCCCGTGCCGCTGGCGCAGGCATCGATCGGGGCGGCGGTCGGGGTGCCCCAGGCCCAGTCCACCGCCACGCCCGCGCTCACGAAACCGCCGTCGTCGGCTTCGAAATCCGTCTCGAACGCGGTGAATGGCGTCGTGCCGGCCGGGCAGGATGGCGGCGGCTCGACCTCGCAGACCACAAGGCTCCAGGACTGCAGGCTGCCGCCGTTGGCGGCAAGGTCGTCGTTCACGCGCAAGGTCCAGGTCCCGCCGGCGTCCTGCCCGTCCAGCCAGGACAGGCGCGCGGTTTGTGCCTCGCCCTGCACCGCGACGCCGCTGACCACACTGAAGCTGGTGATGGGAAGCGCCGCCTCGTCGTCGAGGCGCAGGTTCATCTGGGTCTGGGTGCTCGAACCGATATCGGTGAACAAGGCCACCTCGTTGCCCGCCGGCGCAACCAGGGTCAGGTCGAGGTCGGGCATGTTGGCGTGGGTGAGGTTCAGCACGAGATCGAGGTCGGCGACGCGGGGATTGCCCGGTACGGTGATCGACGAGGTGACCAGGCCCGGGCCATCGGGGATCGCCAGCGGGGTGTCGGTGCTGCTGTAGGTCGTACAGACGGGCGTCGCCGGGACGGCCGGGAAGCGGGTCACGGACAGGTGGTAGCTGAAGGTTCCCGCGCCGCCTGCGGCCGCCTCGTCGACGTAGGCGAAGTACGTGCCGGCATCTTTCACGGTGAGGAACAGAGCCTCCGAGTTCGGCGAGGTGACGCTGCCGTCGTTGCCCGCCAGGACGAGGCCGTTGATGGGTCCAAGGCCTATGCGACCGTTCCAGGCGATGCCGTCGCGCTCGGGGTCCGTGTCCAGACTGAGAAACACCGCGTCGCCCGCCGCGAGATCGAAGCTGTAAAGGTCGGTATCCGCGGCTGGCGTGATCGCCCCGGACGCCCAGCCCGATTCCGGCATCGGCTGCGGTGCGGGTGAGTTGGGCTCCACTTCGGCCGCCGGGCTGCCGCTGCGCACCTGCAGGTAAAGATCGTAGGGCCGAAGCTGCGTCGTCGCGTTGAAATGGCGCACCCGCAGGTAGTGGATTCCGCCTTCCAGCAGGACCGTGCCCGCGATGGTGGAGGCGTTGCCCCCGAAGGTGCCGTCGTTGTCGTCCTCTTCCAGCACGGTGCTGCCGTCCGGGGCGAACAGGGTGAGCACGCTGTCGGTGCTGCCGCTGGCGCTGAAGGACGTCATGGTTGCGGCGTAGACGCGGTCGCCAGCGTTGGCGATGAAGGCATACCAGTCGACGTCGCCATTGGGGAAGATGTCTCCGCGCAGGCGCGCGCTCGACGAGGCGATGGGCGTGGCGCTGGCCGGCGCATCGTTGGGCTCGACCTCATGGGCGGCCATCGTGCTGGCGGGCAGGACCGCTCCGCGCAGCGCGGGCAGGGCGCCGCGTCCGGGTATCGGAAGGAGCTGGCGCTCGTTCTGTTCGGGCTCCGGCGGCTCCCGCTGCGGCTGCGCGCTGGCGGTGTGGGCCGGCGCACTCAATCCGCCGGCGAGTGCAAGCAGGGCGGCGAAGGCGGCCGGGCGCAGGAAGGTCGGTGCAGGCATGGTCGGTCCTGGGTCAATGGGTGCGAGCGCGGGTGAGCCCAGATCTGCTACCCGGAACCGCTGTATTCGGTACCGGAGCAAGACAGCACGACGCGACCCCAC
>JANJTY010000178.1 GCA_024710865.1 Lysobacteraceae bacterium
CGCGCGAGGATTCGTTCGACCGCTACTGCCGCGAGCGCGACGCGCGACTCGACCGCTCCGCCTCGCTGCGCTACGTCGGCGACGACCTCGCCGGCTACTCCCAGCTCGACGACTACGGACGCTGGCGCCGCGTGCAGAGCTACGGAAACGTGTGGTTCCCCAGCCAGGTGAGCGACAGCTGGGCACCCTACCGGGACGGCCACTGGGTGTGGCAGGAGCCCTGGGGCTGGACTTGGGTGGACAACGCGCCCTGGGGCTTCGCGCCCTCGCACTACGGCCGCTGGGCGTCGATATCGGGCCGCTGGGGCTGGATCCCCGGGCCGCGCACGGTGCGTCCCATCTACGCGCCCGCGCTGGTCGCCTTCATCGGAGGCAGCAACTGGAGCCTGTCCGTACGGCTCGGCGGAGGCGACTCGCACATCGGCTGGTTTCCGCTGGGTCCGCGTGACGTCTACGTGCCGTCCTACAGCGCCAGCCGCGACTACTTCACCCGCGTCAACGTCAACAACACGGTGATCAACAACACCGTGATCAATAACTACTACGGCAGCTACGCGCGCGGCGAAACCCGCATCGGTCAGGCGACCTATGCCAACCGGTCGCTGCGGGACTCGATCACCGCGGTGCCGCAGAGCGTGTTCGTGAACGCGCAGCCGGTGCGCAGCGCGCGCATCGAGCTCGACCGTCGCGCGGCCAGCAGCGGTGAAGTGACGCGCAACGCCCGGATCGCTCCCAGGATGGCCAGCGTCCTCGGCACTGCCGCTGCCGCTGCAGCGCCACCGCCGCGCGGCAGCTTCGACCGCCCGGTGTTGGCGCGTACCCCGCCGCCGCAGCGCGTTGCTCCGTTCGCGCAGCGCGAGCAGCAGCTGCATAGCAAGCCGGGCCTGGCGCTGGAGCCAGCCGCACCGGCGCCGGCGCAGGACCGCGACGCCGACCGCACGCGCCGCGTGCAGCTGATCGACGAGCGGCAGGCCGCCACCAACCTGCGCGAATCGCGGTCGCGCCGGGCTGCCGACGCCAAGCCTGCAGAAGGGCCGGCATCGCCCCGCAGACCCGCACGATCCGACGACCGCAGCCGTCAGGAAGGCCAGGCCGAACGGCCTGCGGCCGCGCCTGTTGCGCCGGAGACTGAGCGCGCGCCGCGCCGCGGGCAGTCGGGCGACGAAACGCGCGGCAGCACGCCCGCGCCGCAGCCGCAGGTCAAGCCTCGGCCCGAGCCGCGCGCCGTGCCGGAACGCACGGACCGGCGCGAGGCAACGGACGAGCGCGAAACCGCGACCCGGCGCCAGGCAGCTGACGAGCGCGTAGCCGCGAACAAGCGCCTGGCGGCCGACGAGCGTGAAGCCGCGGACACGCGGCGGGCACCGGACGAGCGTGAAACCGAGACCCGGCGTCAGGCAGCTGCCGAGCGCGAAGCCGCGAACCAGCGCCGGGCTACGGACGAGCGCGAAGCCGCGACCCGGCGCCAGGCGGCAGACGAGCGCGAATCCGCGAACCGGCGCCAGGCAACGGACGAGCGCGAGGCCGCTACGCGGCGCGAGGCGGCCGCCGATCGCGAAGCCGCGACCCGGCGCCATGCGGCGGAAGAGCGCGAAGCCGAAGCCGAGCGCAACCGCGCAGCGAGGGCGCAACGCGAACGCGAGGCCGCACAGGAACGCCAGACCGCACCGCCGCCGCGCAATCGGCGCGAGGCGCAGGAGCGCAAGCCCGCAGTGCCGACTCCGCGCCGGGCGAGCGAGCCCGCGGTGGCCCCTCCGCCGCGCGGCCGCGCGGTGGAGAAGCCGGAACCGCGCAATCCGCGACGCGGCACGGATGAGGACGCGGACGAGAAGGATGACGACGGCGACGGCACGCCGGACAAGGAAGAGGACAAGGACGAGAGCAGGCGCAAGGCGACGCGCGACGACTGACATGTCCAGTCCGAAGCGCATCCTCGCCGCGGCGCCGTCGGTGCGATATCGCACCGGAGCGAGGCCCGGACCCTTGCGGGCTGGCCACCGTCGCGAGCCGCCGGTCCGGACCGACCGGACAGCACCGATCCGCTGGAGCCGCAGGCAGTGTCCCAGGCTTGCCTACACGAACACGCCACCTGGCCTCGTGCCGGCCGTCATCGCGCCTGCTGGCTGGCAGGTACCGACTTCGCCGCGTTGGCCCAATCCGGGGTTGGCGATCCATCTGATCCGATTCGATCGCCCTACGTCGTACCGCCGCGGCTGACATGTGCCGCAGCGCCGCCGCTGCACTGCAGCACGCGTTTCACCCAGCCGCAGGTCCGATCCGCCCTGGCGAGTCGTGACTCCGATCCAACCGCCACAGCACCGGGAGAATCCCATGTCACTGGGCACCATACTGATCGTCGTACTGATACTGCTGCTGATCGGCGCCATTCCGAGCTGGCCGCACAGCCGAAGCTGGGGCTACGGGCCCAGCGGCGGCCTGGGCCTGGTGCTGCTCATCGTGTTGGTGCTGGTGTTGGCCGGCCGGCTCTGAGCCGCCGCCCCGACGCCTGACGTCGCGCGAATCAAGATGCGCTATTTCCTCCGACTCGCCGACCCGGCGCTGGCCCGC
>JANJTY010000202.1 GCA_024710865.1 Lysobacteraceae bacterium
ATCCCGCGCAGCACCCTGGTGGTCTGCCTGGGCAAGAGCACCTACGCGCGCTGCGGCATCATCGTGAACGTGACCCCGCTCGAACCCGAGTGGGAAGGCCACGTCACCCTGGAGTTCTCCAACACCACGCCGCTGCCGGCCAAGATCTACGCCAACGAGGGCGTGGCGCAGATGCTGTTCTTCGAGTCGGACGAGGTCTGCGCGACGAGCTACCGCGACCGCGGCGGCAAGTACCAGGGCCAGACCGGGGTGACCCTGCCCAAGACCTGAGCCACGGGCTCAGGGCCTGGATCGCAGACGGCAGGATGCGCTGAGCGCAGCCAACCGCATGGCTTGCCGGCGCGGGCGAATTCAGAACCGCCCGGCCTGGTAGTCCGCCATGGCCTGCATGATTTCCTCGCGCGTGTTCATCACGAAAGGGCCGTAGCGCGCGACCGGCTCACGCAGCGGACGCCCGGCGACCAGGATCGCGCGGCTGCTGGGATCGCGCCCCTCCAGCAACACGCTGTCCCCTGCCTCCAGCACGGCGAGCTCCTGCGCGTTGACGGTGGCCGCCTGCGCGCCCGCGCCGACGCGCAGGGCGCCTTCGTACACGTACAGAAAGGCGCTGTGCGCCGGCGGCAGCGCCTGCACGAAGCGCGCACCGGCGTCGATCGACAGGTCGAGGTAGGTGGGATCGGTGGCGGGCTGCTCGATCGGGCCCTGCACCTCGCCCACCCGCCCGGCGATCACCTTGGCGCGTACGCCCGTGGTCGGCTCGACCGAGGGGATGCGCTCCGGCGCGTACTCCTGGTAGCGCGGCGCGCTCATCTTGTCCTTCGCCGGCAGGTTGATCCAGAGCTGGAAGCCGCGCATGCGGCCTTCCTCCTGCTCGGGCATCTCCGAGTGCACGATGCCGCGCCCGGCGGTCATCCACTGCACCGAGCCCGGCACGAGGACGCCCTCGTTGCCGTGGTTGTCCTTGTGCCGCATGCGCCCGTCGAGCATGTAGGTCACGGTCTCGAAGCCACGGTGCGGGTGGGAGGGAAAGCCGGCGATGTAGTCCTCGGGCCGGTCGGTGCCGAACTCGTCCAGCATCAGGAAGGGATCGAGCAGGTCGAGCTGGGGCGTGCCGATGACGCGGGTCAGGCGCACGCCGGCGCCGTCCGAGGTCGGCATGCCGCGCAGGACGCGGGCGACGCGGCGGGTGCTTGCGACAGTGGCGTTCATGCTGTTTCTCCTTTGCGATCGATCCAAGGTAGGCGCGCACTACCCCCGGCAAAACCCCGGGTCGTTCGAATCAGCCGTTCGCGGCGCGGAAACGGGGTCTGCCCCGACTTTCCGCACTCCCCGCCTTGACGGAGGTTCTGATCTAATGGGCCGTCAAGTGCGGGGATGCGCATGGACGTCAATGTGACGCAACTGATTTCCGAGGCCAGCGCCGGCGATTCGCAGGCCTCGGAGCAACTGTATGCCCTGGTCTACGGCGACCTGCGCGAAATCGCCCGTCGCCTGCTGCGCGGTCAGCGCGGCGCGGGACCCCAGACCACCTCGCTGGTGCACGAGGCCTACCTGCGCCTGGCGCGGGCCGACGGCGACGATTTCGCCAACCGCGCGCACTTCTTCGCGGTCGCGGCGCGCGCCATGCGCCAGATCCTGATCGACCACGCGCGCCGACGCGGCGCGGTCAAGCGCGGCGAGGGCGATGCCGCGCTGGACCTGGACGCGGTGCAGGTCGCGGTCGAGGACCGCAGCGCCGAACTGCTCGCGGTGGACCGCGCCCTGGCCAGTCTGGAAGCGGTGGACGAGCGCCTGGCGCGGGTCGTGGAGTGGCGCTTCTTCGGCGGCATGACGCTGGAGGAGATCGGACTGGTGCTGAACCTGTCCGACCGCACCATCAAGCGCGACTGGCGCCTGGCGCGGGCCTTCCTGGCGCGCGAGCTGAGCCTGCAGGTCGGCTGAGGCCGTGGACGCCGCGCGCTGGAGCGAGGCCGCGGCCTTGTTCGAGGCCCTCGCCGACGCCGATGCGGAAACCCGCCGCCGCCGCCTCGGCGCGCTCGACGCGTCCGACCCCGACCTTGCCCGCTACGTGCGCGAGCTGCTGGCGGCGGACGCGGTCGAGGATCCCACGCTGGAAGGCAATGCGGCCGACATCGCGCCGGCCGCGGTCGAGGACCTGGTCGAATCCGGACCGCCGCGCAGCGGTCGCATCGGCCCCTGGCGCCTGATCGAGCGCATTGCGCGCGGCGGCATGGGCGAGGTCTACCTGGCCCAGCGCGACGACGGCCAGTACGAGCAGCAGGCCGCGCTCAAGCTGCTGCGCCGCGGCATGGACTCGGACCAGATCCTGCGCCGCTTCCTGCAGGAACGCCGCATCCTGGCACGCCTGCAGCACCCCAACATCGCGCGCCTGCTGGACGGCGGCATGGGCAGCGACTGCCAGCCCTACTTCGCGATGGAGTACGTCGCCGGGAAACCGATCAACCGCTTCTGCAGCGAACGCGGCTGCGAACTGGAACAGCGCATCGGCCTGCTGATCCAGGCCTGCGAGGCGGTCGAGTTCGCGCACCGCAACCTGGTCGTGCACCGCGACCTCAAGCCCTCCAACATCCTGGTGGGCGACGACGGCGAGGTGAAGCTGCTCGACTTCGGCATCGCCAAGCTGATCGACGACACCGAAGGCGACCACCTCACCCACACCGGCATGCGCCTGCTGACGCCGGCCTATGCCTCGCCCGAGCAGATCCGCGGCGAGGCCGCGACCACGGCCACCGACGTCTATTCGCTCGGCGTGGTGCTTTACGAACTGCTCACCGGCGAGCTGCCGCATAGCCGCGCCAGCGCCTCGCCGCAGGCCATGGCGGAGTCGCTGCAGACCGAATCCATACTGCGCCCCAGTGCAGTGATCGCACGCACCACCCAGACCCAGGGCGATGCACGCCAACGCCAGCGCTTCATGCGCCGCGTGCAGGGCGACCTCGACACCATCGTGCTCAAGGCGCTCAAGGGCGAACCCGAGCGCCGCTACCGCTCGGCCGGCGCCCTGGCCGAGGACCTCCAGCGCTTCCTCGACGGCCGACCGATCCGCGCACGCCCGGACAGCCGTACCTATCGCCTGCGCAAGTTCGTGGTCCGGCACCGCGTCGGCGTGGCCACCGCCACCGCCCTGCTGGCCTCGCTGGTGTTTGGCCTGGGTGCAGCGCTGTGGCAGGCGGAGGTCGCCCGCGCCAACGCGGAAACCGCCGCGAGCCAGGCGCAGCGGGCCGAAGCGACCAAGGACTTCCTCGTCCGCCTGTTCCGCCAGGCCGACCCGCTGGCCCAGGCCAAGGGTACGCAGCTGAGCGCGGTGGACCTGCTGCGCAACGCCGCCGCGCGCGTCGGCGAGGAACTGGGCGATGCGCCCGACTCGCAGGCGGAGCTGCGCGCGGCGCTGGCCCAGAGCCTGCTCAACCTCGGCGACCAGGCCGCGGCGGCGGACCTGGCGGCCACGGCCGAGGCCCAGATCCGCGCCCTGCACGGACCGCTGCACCCGCGCCGCGGCGATGCCCTGCTGACCCTGGCGCGCAGCCTGGAGGAACGCCAGGAGCTGGACCCGGCGGAGGCACAGGGGCGCGAAGCGCTGGCGATTTTCGAGCGCGCCGGTGCCGGCTTCGAGCTGAACCGCATCCAGGCGCGCTCCTTCCTCGCCAAACAGCTGAATGCGCGCGGCCGGCGCGCCGAAGCGCTGGTGCAATACCGTGCCATCCTCGACGACCGCATCGCGATGGGGGGACAGAACGCCCTGGGCCTGGCAGAAGACTGGAACAACATCGGCAATACCTTGCTGATGCTGGACCAGGAGCGCGAGGCCGTCGATGCGTTCCAGCGCACCGGCGAGATCCTCACGCGTACCAGCGGCGCGCAGCACCCGCGCATGGCCTGGGTCCACTTGGGTTTGGCCCACGCGCATCTCGCGCTGGGCGAGCTGGACGACGCCGCCGCGGAGATCGAGCGCTCGACGGCCGTGGTGCTGGCGGTCATGCCGTCCGACCACCCGCTCACCGCCAACATCGCTTCGAGCCGAGGGCTGCTGGCATTGGCGCGCGAACGGCCCGATGCCGCGGCGGAAGCCTTCGCCGACGCGATCGCGCGCGGCCAGCGCAACAACGCCACCGTGGTGGCCTACGCCAGCGGCGGCCTGGGCCTGGCCGAACTGCGCCGTGGCCAGCTGGATGCCGCGGCGGCGGCGCTGGAGGATTCGATCCGCCGCCTGCAGCAGCGCGGCACCAGCGATCCCTACCTACGCCACGTGCAGGCGGCGCGCGCCCTGATCGAGGTTCGTCGCGGCAAGCTCGATGCGCTGGCCGAGATCGGGCACGCGCTCGACGCCCTGGAGGCGGAAGGGAACGCCGGACTGGTCTACTACGCCGACACCGCCCTGCTGCAGGCCGAGGCGCTCGCCCTGGCCGGGCGCACCGACGACGCCGTGATCTGGCGCGAACGCGCCATTGCGGTCCTGCGCACCCTCTACGGCGACGCTCATCCGCGCGTGCAGGCCCTGACGGCCGGACGTGCGATCGCGGACGCCTGACCCGCACGCGGCCGATCCGCAGGGCGCGGTTGCGCACAGGGCGCGCTCCCGCGCCAGGCGAGAGGGGTCGCGTACCGTTGCGCTGGCCGAACCCATCGCCGCGACCGACGCGATCCCCGTCCGTCCCGATCTTCGCGGCGTCCCTCCGCGCCCCTTCCGCGCCTCTGCGTTGAATGCTTCCGGGGGCGTTCTGCCCTCACTCAGCGGGTGAGCGGAATTCGACCGCCGCAGCAAGTGAGCCTGCGGGCACTCGTGACCAGGCAGGCTGCGTTAGACCAAGGGGGTTCGGCGGGCCAGTGACCGCAGGTTTCGCGCAGCGCGCCGCCGCCAGGGGCGCCTGCAGGCGGCCGCAGCAGGTGGGCGATATCTGCTTGCTCTCTCAGCCCTCGAACCCATCGCGGAACACGCCCTCGCCGGGCACGACGGCGGTACGTACGCAGTCCCAGGTCTCGCCGATGCGCGGGCCGGTGTCGATCACCTCGAAATCCGTCACCCGCACCGGCTGGCGGTTGCCGACGCTGCCGTTCCAGAAGGTGTGGGCATCGATGCCCAGCCCGCTCCAGTCGGCCGTGGTATGGCGGTCGCTCTCGAAGGTGAGCGCGATGTTGCCGCCGTCGGAGAGCACCATGCCGTAGCGCTGCAGGGTGCGCAGGATGGCCTGCGCCGCGGGGCTGTAGCCGGTGAAGGGAAAATCCGCGCGCAGGCGCATGCGCACGCCGTAGGGCACGGTGCCGACGGGACCGCTTGGACCGCCGGCGTGGCTGGCGGGGCGCACGTAGAGGCGCCCACCCACGCCGCCCAGACTGGCATCGGTCGCCATGCGCGGATTGGGAAGGATGAAGCGGATGGCGTGGCCGAGGTCGCCGTCGGGCCTCGCCACGGCTGCCGCCACGCCGTCGGCGTTGGGCAGCAGCGGCGCGATCGGGAAACCGGCCGCGTCGGCGCTGGTGCAATGCTCGCCGCGCCCCGGCGGCGGATAGCTCACGTTGAGGTCCCAGATCGCCAGGCACAGGGCGTCGACCTCGCCAGCTTCGAAGTCGGCCGAGTAGGCCTCGTACAGCAGGCCGCCCTGCTCGACCAGCAGGTGGCAATCGTTCGCGCTGTTGTCGCAGCTCAGTCCGCCCTGGCCCTCGAAGGCGGCGTCGGGCGGGATCGGCATCTCGGTGCCGGGCGGCTCGCAGTCGGGCTGGTAGTAGTCGGCGTAGACCTTGTGCTCGACCACCGGGAAACGCGGCGCGTCCGCCGCGGCGCGCGCGACGTGGAAGGAGAAGTCGATCTGGAAACGGTCGCCGTTGCCCCAGCCTCCGAGCGACTGAAGCGTTGCAAGCATGGAGCCCGACTGCGGATGCAGGGGCGCGGCATCGACCCGTCGGTGCCACACCGCGGTATCGGGAAACCGCGGCGGCGGTGCGGCCAGGACCGGCAGCGCCAGCATCGACAGCAGGCAGGGCAGCAGACGCATGGCCGGGGTCTCCCGCGCGGTTGCACGGCACGAGTCTAGCCGCAGGCGGGCGTTGCCGGCAGCGGAGCCGCGACAGGACTCAGCCGACCGCGGCCAGCTCCTCGCGCAGGGGCCGGGACGATAGCGGCTGGATCAGCCCGAGCGAGCGCGCCAGGCGCGACTCTCGCCCCAGGCGCTCCGGCGGCCAATCCAAGAGCGGTTCAGCGACCCAGTAACCGGCCCAGGCGTCGCGACCGGCATGCTTGGCCAGGTAGAGCGCGGCATCGGCCAGCTGCAGGCTACCGTGCCAACCCGCGTCGCCCCCGCCACCGGGCAGCGGCAGGTTGCAGAAGCCGATCGACACATGGGTCTGCACGCTGCCCCGCGGCCCCGGCACCGGCTCGCCGAGCCGCTGCCGCACGCGCTCGGCCAGTTCGCGCGCGCCGCCCACGCCCGCCTCGGGCAGCACCAGCAGGAACTCCTCGCCGCCCCAGCGCGCGACACGACCGTCCGCGCCGGCGCACTCGCCCAGGCGTCGCGCCAGCTCGACCAGGACGGCATCGCCGACGTCGTGTCCGTGCTGGTCGTTGATGCGCTTGAACAGGTCGACGTCGACCAGCAGCACGGCTGCGTCGCTGCGCCCATCCGAGGACAGTTCGCGCAGGTATTCGACCATGTCGCGCCGGTTCGACACCCCGGTCAGGGCATCGGTGCGGCTGGCCCGGTCGAGGCGCCGATTCACGCGGCGCTGCCACAGCAGCACGGCGCCGCCCAGCAGCAGGAGCAGACCGGCGCCGAGCGCGGTGAGCCACTGCAGGCGCATGCGCTCGGCCAGCTGCCGCGCCTGTGCGTCCGCTGCGACCTGCAGGCGCTCGAGTTCGACGCGCTGCTCGCGGTCGCGCAGGTGGGTCTCGAGCGCCGCCAGGCGCTCGTGGTTGCGGTGGCGCAGGTAGGTCTCGCGCAGCTCGTTGATCTGGCGCAGCACGGCGGCGGCCTCGGCGAAGCGGCCCAGCCGCTCCAGCAAGGCGGCGCGCTGACTCAGCAGGCTCCACTGCTGGATCTCGTTCACCTCGTGCAGGGCGACGCCATCGAGCAGGGCAAGCGCCCCGGCGACATCGCCGGCGGACTCGAGTCGCGCCGCATCGATGCTGAGGCGCTGCAGGCGCAGGGCCGGATCGCGCTGCGGCAGTCCAAGCGCATCGACCTCGGCCAGCAGCGCCTCCGCCGCGCCGGAGTCCCCCGTCTGCTGCAGCGCATTGGCCAGGGCCATGGCCACCGCCGCCTCCTGTCCCGGTCCGCCCACGCCGGTGTCGCGCACCAGCGCCAGGGTGCGCCGGAGGTGAGGCACGGCCTCGGCGAAGCGCGCCTGCCCGGTCAGGTTCAGTCCCAGGTTGAAGCGCACGGGCGCCTCGTGGCGGTGGTCGCCAACCCGATCCATCAGGGCCAGGGCCTGTTCGTAATTGACCCGCGCGCGCTCGTGCTCCTCGAACTCCGAGTGCAGGACGCCAAGGTTCACCAGCAGCGGGATGCGCTCGGCCTCCAGGCCCTGCGCTTCGGAATCGGATAGGGCCTGGGCATAGAGCTCGACCGCGCCGACGCGGTCGCCGCTGCGGTGCAGGATGCCGCCCGAGCGTCGGGTCAACCGCACCCGATCGGCCGTGGGTGGCAGCTGCGCCAGCAGGCTGCGCAAGGCGTGCGCGTCGCGCCGGGCCTCGTCGCGCGCCGCCAGCGTCGCCCGCGCCCAGCCGCGACAGCCCAGGGCCTCGGCGCGCTGCAGCGGACTGAGCTGGGCGGATTCCTCCAGCACGCTGTCGGCCAGCGCTACCGCATGTGCGGGGTCCTGGTCCTCGACCGCGGCGCAGGCGCTGAGGCGCTCGACCGGAGTCAGGGGAAACGCGGCCGGCGAATCCGCCTCGGCCCGCGCACCGCCCGCGCCCACGCCCAGCACCAGGCCCAGCACCAGGCCCATGACCCGCCATCTGCGCATCGGACTCCCGGCCCCCTGCTGCCCGGCTCCGCAGGCCGCTGCGGCCTGCACCGCCCAGACTCTGCCACGGCGGCGCGCGGTCGTCACGTGAAGTCCGCCTTCACGCGACTGTCGACCGCGGCCGCGCACGCCGCACAAACCTGCTAAGACTGTCCCCATGAGCACGCGTCCGTCGGCGCCCGAGCGCACGCCCTGGCACAGCCTGCCGCAGGCGGACGTCGCCGCGCGCCTGGGCAGCGACAGCGAGCGCGGCCTCTCGCATCCAGAGGCCGCCGCCCGCCTCGCGCGCGAAGGGCCGAACGCGCTGGCCGAAGCGGGCCGGCGCAGCCCGCTCGCCATGCTGGCGGCGCAGTTCACCGATTTCATGATTCTGGTGCTGATTGCCGCGGCCGTGGTCGCCGGCCTGGTGGGCGAGCCGCAGGACAGCATCGCCATTGTGGTGATCGTGCTGCTGAACGGCGCGATGGGCTTCGTGCAGGAGTACCGTGCCGAGCGCGCCCTGGCCGCCCTGCGCCGCATGGCCAGTCCGCAGGCGCGTGCGATCCGCAACGGCCAGCCGACGCTGGTGGACGCGCGCGCGCTCGTGCCCGGCGACCTGGTCGAACTGGAGGCCGGCAGCATCGTGCCGGCCGATCTGCGCCTGGTCGAGCTCGCCGCCCTCGGCATCGACGAATCCGCGCTGACCGGCGAATCGCAGGGCGCCGAGAAGCGGCTGCCGGCGCTCGATGATCGCGACCTGCCGCTGGGCGAGCGCCGCAACCTGGCCTACAAGGGCACCGTGGTGACGCACGGGCGGGCGCGCGGCCTGGTGGTCGAAACCGGCATGCGCACCGAGATCGGCCGCATCGCGGGCCTGCTCTCGGCCGACTACGGCCGCACGCCGCTGCAGCAGCGCCTGTCGCGCTTCGGGCGCCAGCTGGCCCTGGCAGTGCTGGCGATCTGTGCGGTGATCTTCATCGCCGGCTGGCTGCGCGGCACACCGCCGCTGACCATGTTGCTGACGGCCATCAGTCTGGCGGTGGCCGCGATTCCCGAGGCGCTGCCGGCGGTGGTGACGATCGCCCTGGCGCTGGGCGCGGCGCGCATGGTCCGGCAGAACGCCCTGATCCGGCGCCTGCCCGCGGTCGAGACCCTGGGTTCGGTGACGACCATCTGCACCGACAAGACCGGCACCCTGACCGAGAACCGCATGCGGGTCGAATGCCTGCAGGTCGGCGACGATCGCCACGGCGCGCTGCCCGCCGCGTTGGATTCGCCGTGGCGGGAGCTGGGCCGGGTCATGGCGCTGTGCAATGACGCCGGCTTCGATGCCGCCGGCCGCGCCGTGGGCGATCCGACCGAGATCGCCCTGCTCGAGGCCGCCGCCGCCGTCGGCCTGCACAGGCCCGAGCTGGAGCAGCGCCATCCGCGCCTGGCCGAGCTGCCCTTCGAGGCGGCGCGCGCGCGCATGAGCAGCCTGCACGGCGACGAGGCCGGCGTGCTGGTGCTGGTCAAGGGCGCACCGGAGGCGGTGCTGCCGCGCTGCGCGGATCGACTGTCTGCCGGCGGCGAAGCCGCGCTGGATGTCGCGGCCGAACTGGCGCGGGCCGAGGCCATGGCGGGCGAAGGTCTGCGCGTGCTGGCCCTCGCGCAGCGCCGCGTGCCGGCCCTGCCCGAATCCCTGGATGCGGAGGCCGTCGAAACGGGCCTGCGCTTCCTCGGCCTGGTCGGCCTGATCGATCCGCCGCGCGCGGAAGCGGGCGAGGCCGTCGTGGCCTGCCGCGAGGCCGGCATCGTGCCGATCATGATCACCGGCGACCATCCGGCGACGGCGCGCGCCATCGCCCTGCGCCTGGGCATCGCGACGCCGGACGACATCGCCCTTACCGGCCGCGAGCTGGAGCGTCTCGATGCCGCCGCGTTCGAGCGTGAGATCGGTCGCGTGCGCGGCTACGCGCGCAACGATCCGGCGCCGAAGCTGCGCCTAGTGGCGGCGCTGCAGGCGCGCGGGGGGGTCGGGGCGTTGACCGGCGCCGGCGGGGACGACGCGCCCGCGCTG
>JANJTY010000222.1 GCA_024710865.1 Lysobacteraceae bacterium
TGCGTTCGCGCGGCCAGTGCCGCGAGGCGGCCCAGGCCGACATCGCCACCGCCACCTCGCTGCTGGAGGTGCGCGTCCTGGCCGGTGCCGCCAAGGCCGCCGGCTGCATCGCCGAGGTCGTGGCGGCGGGCGAGGTCTGGCCGCCGGCCGGGTTCTTCACAGCCAAGCGAGACGAACAGCGCGCCCGCCATGCGCGCTTCAACGACACCGCCTACAACCTCGAACCCAATCTGAAGGAAGGCCCCGGCGGCCTGCGCGACCTGCACACCCTGGTCTGGCTGGCGCGTCGACTGTACGGCGTGCCGAACCTGGAGGCCCTGGTTCCGCTTGGCGCCCTTGGCGAGGACGAGTGCGCCACCCTGGCGCGCGAGAAGGCCGCGCTGTCGCGCCTGCGCTTTGGTCTGCATCTCGTAGCGGGACGGCGCGAGGAGCGCCTGCTGTTCGACTACCAGAAGGCGTTGGCGGCGCGCTTCGGTCTCAAGGACGAACACCGCGAGAACCTCGCGGTGGAGCAGCTGATGCAGGGCTTCTTCCGCAGCGCCGCCACCGTGCTGCGCATCAACGACCGCTTGCTGCAGCGGTTCGAGGAGCAGATCGAGGGTCGGGCAGCGCCACAGCCGCTGGAGCCCGGCTTCGAGTCCCGCCGCGGCTATCTTGCGATGCAGGATCCGACCGTCCTGGCGGGACAGTTCGGCAAGGTCTTGCGCCTGTTCGCGGTCTGGGCCGAACACCCCGAGCTGCGGGGCCTGCACTCGGAGACCGCGCGCGCCCTCGCGGAAGCGTTGCCGGCGTTGCCAGACTGCGAGTCCGCCTCGCCTGCGCACCGCGCGGCGTTCCTCGCCCTGCTGCGCGGTCCGAACGCGGTCGCCACCGTGGCGCGCATGGCGCGCCTTGGCGTGTTGGGTCGCTACCTGCCGGCGTTCGCCCGCGTCTCGGGACGCATGCAGTACGACCTGTTCCACGTCTACACGGTGGACGAACACACCCTCGCGGTGCTGCGCAACATCGAAAGCCTGGCCGACCCGGCCCGCTGCGAGCGCTTCGCGCTGGGGCACGAGGTATGGAACCGCCTGCGGCGGCCGGAACTGCTGCTGCTGGCGGGGCTGTTCCACGACATCGCCAAGGGCCGCGGCGGCGATCATTCGGTGTTGGGCGAGCAGGACGCGCTCGACTTCTGCCGCGCCCACGCGCTCGCCCCCGCCGATGGTCAGCTGGTGGCCTGGCTGGTGCGGCATCACCTGCTGATGAGCGTCACCGCGCAGCGCCAGGACATCTCCGATCCCGAGGTGGTCAAGCGCTTCGCTACCACCGTCGGCGACCGCGAGCATCTGGACCTGCTCTACCTGCTCACCGTCTGCGACATCGCCGGCACCAGCCCTAAGCTCTGGAATGCCTGGAAGGACAGGCTACTGGCCGACCTCTACGCCGCTACCCGTTTCGCCCTGCGACGCGGCCTGGAGCACCCCGTGTTCGGACCCGAGCGGATCGCCGAGACCCGCGAAGCGGCGCGTGCCCTGCTGCGCACGCGCGGCATGCGCGAGGCCCAGGTCGATGCGGTCTGGGCCGAGTTCCCGGACGAGAGCTTCCTGCGCTACCGGCCGGAGCAGCTGGTGTGGCAGACCGAGGGCATCGCCGCGCGGCGGAATGCGGACGAGCCGCTGGTGCGGGTGCGACCGCTGGGCGAGAGCGCGCGCTTCAAGGGGCGCGCGCTGGAGGTGTTCGTCTACTCGCCCGACCGCGATGGCCTGTTCGCAGCGGTTACCGCCAGCCTGGACCGGCTGGAGCTGGACGTGCTGGCGGCGCGCGTCGTCACCTCCACCCGCGGCATGAGTCTCGACACCTTCCAGGTCCTCGCGCCCGAGCGCCTGCAGCTGGAGCCCGAGGCGCTGGCGCGCAGCGTCGAGCGACGCCTGTTCGAGGTGCTGTCGCGCTCGCTCGACCGCGTCCGCCCCGCGCGCCGCACCCTGCCGCGCCACTTCCGCCACTTCCGCGTGCCGGTGCAGGTGGACGTCGCCCCGGTGGGCGAGGATCGCACCCAGCTCACCCTGGTCTGCACCGATCGCCCCGGCCTGCTCGCCGACGTGGCCCAGGCCCTGCGCCAGCAGGGATTGCGCGTGCACGATGCGCGCATCGCCACCTTCGGTGAGCGGGTCGAGGACTTCTTCCTGCTCAGCGACGAGCACGATCGCGCGCTGGGCGACCCCGAGCGGCTGCAGGGCCTGCGCGATGCGCTGGTCGCCTGCGTCGATGGCCACGATACGCAACGGAAACCCGCCTGACATGGACGAGCTCAAGCCCCTGATCGAAAGCGCCTTCGAGCGCCGCGCCCAGCTCACGCCCGAGGAGATCGAAGGCTCCACCCGGCCGGCGGTGGAGCAGGTCATGAACGCACTGGAAGCGGGGAGCCTGCGCGTTGCGCGCCCCCTGGACGGCGGCTGGCAGGTGCAGGAGTGGATCAAGAAGGCCGTCCTGCTCTACTTCCGCGTCAACGACCTGCAGGTCATGGACGGCCAGCCGGCGCCGTTCTGGGACAAGGTGCCGCCGCGTTTCGCCGCGGCGGGCGAGGCCGAGTTCCGCGCCGTCGGCGCGCGCATCGTGCCTGGCGCCATCGTGCGCCGCGGTGCCCACCTCGGCCGCGACGTCGTGCTGATGCCGAGCTTCGTCAACATCGGCGCCTTCGTCGGCGCCGGCACCATGGTCGACACCTGGGCCACGGTCGGCTCCTGCGCCCAGGTCGGGCGCAACTGCCACATCTCCGGCGGCGCCGGCATCGGCGGCGTGCTCGAACCCCTGCAGGCCGCGCCCACCATCATCGAGGATGACTGCTTCATCGGCGCCCGTTCCGAGGTGGTCGAAGGCGTGATCGTCGAGCGCGGCAGCGTGATCGGCATGGGCGTGTTCCTCGGCCAGTCCACCCGCATCTACGACCGCGCCTTGGGCCAGGTCAGCTACGGCCGCGTGCCGGCCGGCAGCGTCGTGGTCTCCGGCTCGCTTCCCGCCGCCGATGGCTCGCATTCGCTCTACTGCGCCGTCATCGTCAAGCGCGTGGACGCGAGGACGCGGGCGAAGACGTCGGTGAATGAGCTGTTGCGCAGTTGAGCCGGGATTGGGGATTCGGTATTCGTTAACAGCGGGCTGCGCCGCGCGACCTTGCCCCGCCACGCCGGATAGACTCTGTCCCACCTCGCTTGCGATTCCGGATCCGCCAGGAACCGTTCCGCACAGCGGCGCCAGCTCGCGAATCCCGAATCCCGAATCCCGGCTTTCCACCATGCCCACCCTCTACGGCCTGACCACCTGCGATACCTGCAAGAAGGCGCGCAACTGGTTGACGCGCTTCGGCATCGCGCACGACTTCATCGATTACCGCGCGCAGCGCGTTCCGCCCGAGACGCTCAAGGCCTGGGCCCAGCAGCTGGGCGGCTGGGACCGGCTGATCAACCGCGCCTCCACGACCTGGCGCAGCCTGCCCGAGGCGCGCAAGGCGCCGGGTTCCGATCCGGAATGGACCCTGTTGCTGAAGGAGCATCCCGCGCTGGTCAAGCGACCGGTGCTGGTGACGGACGACGGCACGGTGTCGGTCGGCTTCACCGACAAGTCGTACAAGATGCGTTTCGGCACGTGAGCGAAGCAGCCGACATCCTCCAGCTCACGCGCGAGCTGATCGCGCGGCCCTCGGTCACGCCGGAGGACGCGGGCTGCCAGGACCTGATCGCCGAGCGGCTGGCGCGATCCGGGTTCATCGTCGAGCACCTCGACTTCGGCGTGGTGCGGAACCTCTGGGCCGTGCATGGCGAGGGCGGCCCGCTGCTCTGCCTGCTCGGCCACACCGACGTGGTCCCGCCCGGACCGCGCGAGGCCTGGTGCAGCGATCCGTTCGAGCCGGTCGAGCGCGATGGTCGCTTGTATGGCCGGGGCGCAGCCGACATGAAGGCCAGCGTGGCGGCCTTCGTGCTCGCCGTCGAGCGCTTCGTCGTGCAGCATCCCGGGCATCGCGGACGACTGGCCCTGCTGCTGACCTCGGACGAGGAGGGCGATGCCATCGACGGCGTGCGCCGCGTGGCCGAAGCCTTCCGCGACCGCGGCGAGCGCATCGACTGGTGCCTGGTGGGCGAGCCCAGCTCCTCGCAGCGCCTGGGCGATGTGGTGCGCATCGGCCGACGCGGCTCGCTCACCGGCACCGCCACGGTGCACGGGGTGCAGGGCCACGTGGCCTACCCCGACACGGCCGACAATCCCATCCACCGCGCCCTGCCGGCCTTCGCCGAGCTGGCCGCGCGCGCGTGGGATGAAACGCCCTATCCCGACTTCCCCGCCACCAGCTTCCAGATCGCCAACTTCACCGCCGGCACCGGCGCCAGCAACGTCATCCCCGGCGCCGCGACGGTGCAGTTCAACCTGCGCTACTCGCCGCGCTGGACGGCTGATGACCTGATCGCCGAGATCGAGGCCTGCCTCGCCCGCCACGGCGTTCGGGCGAGCATCGCCTGGCACCGCTCGGGCGAGCCCTTCCACACCGCCGAAGGCCCGCTGCGCGCCGCGGTGCGACAGGCCCTGCGCGAGGAGCTCGGCATCGCGCCGGACGAGAACACCGGCGGCGGCACCTCGGACGGCCGCTTCATCGCACCGCTGGGCGCCGAGGTGGTGGAACTGGGGCCGATCAACGCCAGCATCCACAAGATCGACGAACACATCGCCCTGGCCGACCTCGAGCGCCTGCCCGCGCTGTACGGCCGCGTGATTGCCGCCTTGTTGGGCGGCCGCGAGCAGAGCTTTTGACGCGGATCACGCGGTTAAACGCGGATCAGAAGCAAAGCGGGATCAGCGAGCGGCGATCCACACCAACCCGCTCTATCCGTGTAGATCGGCCTTGATCCGTGTCATCCGTGTCCAAACCGCTCTTGCCGGTGAGCCCAAGCTGACGGGAAGGACCCAAGAGGCAACAGCCTTCGACGCGGATCACGCGGATGAACGCGGATCAGTAGCGAAGCCGGATCAGCGAGCAAAGATCCACACCAACCCGCTCTATCCGTGTTGATCGGCTTTGATCCGAGTCATCCGTGTCAAGAACGCTCTTGATCCTGCATCCGATCGCCCCGGAACGGCCCAAGCACAAACAGCCATTGACGCGGATCACGCGGATGGACGCGGATCAGAAGCGAGGCCGTATCAGCGAGCGGCGACCCACACCAATCCGCTCCATCCGTGTCGATCGGCTTTGATCCGTGTCATCCGTGTCAAAACCGCTCTTGCTCTGAAGCGGGAACGCTACAACGCGT
>JANJTY010000238.1 GCA_024710865.1 Lysobacteraceae bacterium
GGGGTGTCGACGATGTTGATGCGGTAGGGCTCGCCGGACGGCGAAGTCCAGCGGATCGCGGTGTTCTTGGAGAGGATGGTGATGCCGCGTTCCTTTTCCAGGTCGTTGCTGTCCATGACCCGCTCGGCGATCTTCTCGCGATCGGAGAAGGTGCCCGACTGCTTGAGCAGTTGGTCGACGAGGGTGGTCTTGCCGTGGTCGACGTGGGCGACGATGGCGATGTTGCGGAGTTTGTCGATGGACATTGGTATACGCTGCGCCGCGGGCGCAGACTCTCGCGCTGGAAAGGGAATGGGGCGGCCGGGTCTTTGCAGAGGTCCGGACAGCACGCCAGTATAGCTGGCAAACCACGCTTTCCGCCTGAATTGCCATTCAGAAGGAGCCGCGCATGCCTCGACCGACGGGTTTGCCCTTTCCGCCCTGGATCCTGGTGCTGGACCTGGCCGGGGTGCTGATGGTGCTGGCCGGCGCGGCGAGCCTGTTCGCCGGCTTCGGACGCAGCATGGGCGTACTCGGCGCCCCCGCCCTGGCCTGGTTCGTGTTCGGCCTGGGCCTGACCGTGATCCTCGCCAGCGCCCTGCTGATTCTGTTCCACCTGCGCCGGCGGCAGGAGCGCTGATGGCACGGACTCGCGCGTCCGCTGCGCGAGCCTCCCGTGTCGAGGTTGGGAGCCGCCATGGCGGCGATCGATCGGTCTCAGTCCCCCGCGCAGCCACCGAGCCGACGCAGGCTGAGCTGGCCCTCCAGCCCCAGGAACTCCGCGGCCCAGGGCGCCTGGTCGAAACGGTAGTCGAACAGGCCCTGGTCGCAGCCCAGGGCGCGCCAGCGCGCCTGCCCGACGCGGGCGCGGTTCGCGGTGGGTTCGTCGTCGAGCGAGCCGCCGATGTGGCGCAGGATCTCCAGCGGCACCGCACCATCGGTTTCGGGCGCGGCCTCGTGCAGGGTGAACCAGTGCTGCGCGCCGGGATCGTCGGCGCTGCCGTCAGGGTCGAAGCTGAACCAGGCGCCGGCCGCGAACGGAACCGGGCCCTCGTCCTGCAGCAGGTAGAGCCCCTGGCCGGAGCTGGCCGGGTCGTACCAGAAGCCCGCCTGCCGTGCGCTGCCGTCCGCACCCGCGCCCGACAGCAGGCGCCGCAGCAGGATCGCGCCACCCGGACTGCCGTCGTCGAAGGCATAGTCCAGCACGACTTCGTCCGCCGCTACCCGACGCAGGCGCAGGCTGCCGACGGCTTCGGCGGGCACCGGTCGCGGTTCGGCGAAAGCACCGCCGCGGCTTGCCCGCAGCGTGCCTTCAAGCCAGCCGTCATCCCCTGGAACCGCCTGCAGCGAATACCAGCGCTGCTCGCTGCGCGCGTGGCCGCCCTCCCGGCTGTAGCTGAACCAGGCGCCGCCCAGCGTGGCCGAACCGGCGTACCAATCAAAGGTGAATCCCTGGCCGCTGGCGGCGGGGTCGTACCAGACACCGGCGAGCGCGGCGGGATCGTCCGGCAGCGGCTCGCGCTGGGGCGGGTCGATGCGGAGCAGGCTGCGGCGGTCGTCGGCCACGACGCTGAGGGCGGTGCCGGTGTCGCCGACGGGTGCCGTTGGCGTCGCATACCCGATCGGCGCGTCCGGCGGCGCGTGAGCGATCTCGCCCCCCTCATCGATGGCCGAGACATCGAGCAGTTGGCCGTCCAGCGGGGACAACCAAGCGATCTCCAAGCGGCGGTCGCGACGCGACACCACGCCGAAGGGACCATCCAGCGCCGGCAGGACGAAGCCAGGTTCGCCGCCGCCGCGCAGCTGATGTTTGCGCGACCAGGCGATCGAACCATGGGCATCGTCGAGCGCCACGAGGCGCAGGCCCGAGCGGGTGCGCTCCCAGAACAGCCAGCGGCCGTCGCGCCCGTGCACCGTCTGGAATCCGTCGCCGTCCGCCGGGTCCGGCGCGCGTTCGATCGATTGGCGCCAGCGAACGTCGCCGCTGGCTGCGATGCGCACCAGGTCGAGGTGAGGCAGGCCCTGGGGCCGCCAATCCGTGGATGTCAGCAGGAAGCCATCGGCGGTCGACTGCAGTCGGGGCCAGCTGCCACCCCAGTCGTGGCCCAGGTCCACGTGGAGAACGAGGCGATCGTCCACGTCGAAGACGCGCAGGCTGTCGTGCGCCTCGGATTCGGCGCGACCCACGATGGCGAGGTGGCGGGCGTCGAGCGGCTGCACCAGCGGGTCACCCGCATAGACGGGGGCGGCGAGAAGCACGCGCTCCGGCAATGGCGGTTGCTCCGCGCCCGCCGGCTGCACCAGGAACCGCGGGCTGACCTCGTCCCGCCGCAGCGCCCAGGGCCCTGTGTCGGTCAGCCACAGGACGCGCGCCGTCCGCCATGAGGAAGCCCCGAAGCCGGGCGGCGGATACAGCAGGCTTCCGTTGGTGCGGTCGAAGCAGGGCACCGACACCGTCTCGCCGGCAAGCGTCTGGATGCAGACCCGTGTTGCATCGGCGTCGACTGCGCCGGGATAGGCCGATTCGACGCCCAGCGCGGCCGCCAGCGTCGCGAGGTCCATCTGCCAGGCGACCGCGCCATCGGGTCCGATGCTGCGCAGAGTCCAGGCGCCTGTGACTCTGCTGCGCGACTGCTCCAGTAGGCCGACGGGGTCGCCGCGCAGAGCGACCCTCGGTGGCACCGTCGACACCGGCGGTGCAAGTGGGTGCTCGTCGCCTCCATTCGGATTCCAGACCACGTAGTCCGCGCCTCGCCGCAGCAGCAGGCGCCGGTCGGCCAGTTCGGCCAGCAACACATCGTTGCCGGACGGCGTTTCGGCGACGACCTCAAGGCTGCCATCCTCGTCCAGGCGGATGGCCCGGTTGGCGGATTGGAACAGGGCCTCGGCGCGGTGCTGCGGCGCCTGCGCCAGCGGAGAGGGCCGCGGGAGTGGGCCGTGTCTGGCGAGCTCGACTCCGTTGGCGTCCAGCACCACAAGCGTCTCGGAGAAGTCGAAATCACCAGGAGGAACCGTGATGAGCGACTGCGGGCGCAGCCGCGCCACCGTGCTGGAGCCAGCGGCCCAGCCGTCCTCGAGTGCCGTCAGCTCGTAGAGTTCGGGCCAGTCGATGCGCGCCTCCCACCGCCGCACGCCATCCGCGGTGTAGCGCTGCGCGAAGCCCGGCTGCCAGTCGGACAGCACCACCACGCTATCGTCCGGCAGACGGACCAGGTCGCGGCCGAAGAGGGGGCCACCATCCCCACGCTCGATGGGCTGTTGCCAGTGAAGGCCCTGCGCATCGAAGCGAATCAGCCAGTGCTGCGCGGATCCGGGAGCCCGCGCCTCGCGATGCACGAGCGCAACGGTCGCTTCGGACTCACCCAGTTCGACCAGATCCACGACACGGCCGGGCTGCTCGAGCAGCACGCGCGGGCTGCAGTCGGCGTCGTGCGCGAAGATGGTCGCGAGGTACGGGAACGTGCTTGCTTGCCGGTTCCAGTACCCGTGACCGGGTCGCCCGTCACCGAGCACCGCGGGCAGGCCGTGCTCTAAGGATCGGCCGAACCCCAACGCGCCATCGCTGAACAGGCGCAGGTCGAAGCCAGGCAGGGCCTCGACCCGCCGCGCGCAGGTCTGGCCCGGAGACTCGGGCATCTCGGTCCACGGGGCGTCGGCGAGCAAGGCCGGCCGACCGTGATCGAGCACTTCGCCGTACAGCACGCCCACGCCGGGCAGACGCTGCGGCGCTCCAAGGCTGAGGTCGGGGTACATCCGCCACACCTGCAGGCTGTCGATCGAGGAGGCGCGGGTAAGCAGGGCGCCGCCGTCGCTCAGGGGCACGGCACCGGCCCAAAAGGGGCCGCTCGCCGGCCCGTGACCGGGCGTTTCGAGCTGCCAGCTCGGCGCGTCCGCGATGGCCGAGCCGAACGACAGGCTGGCTATGAGAACTGCGATGATGCGGGCGGCGCAAGGGGGCATCGGCAACGTCCGTGTGATGGCTGCAGCCGGCAGGCTAGCACTGGGCGGTGAGCGGGTCGGAGTGTGTCACCGGCTTGCGCACCGCCTTCAGACTGCAACGCGCACCGCGAAGGCCGAATCGATCACGCCGCCGGTGTCGTGTCGCCGCCGCTGGTCAGCGCCGGGCCGCGGCGGCATCCTGCGGCGATGGGGATAACGCCGCCGCCGGTTGCCGCTGCGACGCGCCAGCGCCTGCCGCCGTTCGGGCCGGCGACGGCGGTGTGCCTGCTGCTCGGTGCGCTCGCGGCCGTGCGTCTCCCGGAACTGCCGCCGGCGTGGCTCTGGTTCGGCCTGCTGCTGGCCGGCGTGGCCGCTTGGGTCGGCGGTCGCGGCGCGCTGCGCGCGCTGGGTGCGCTGCTGTTCGGCGCGGGCTGGTTGCTGTGCGCGGCGCAGCAGGGGATGCAGGCGCGCCTGCCGGTGGAGCTGGCGGGGCAGGACCTGCGCATCGAGGGCCGCGTGCTTGGCCTGCCCGAGCGCGGCGAGCGCCAGCAGCGTTTCCTGTTCGAGATCGAGTCGGGCGAGGGCGAGGCCGCGTCGCTGGCTGGGCGGCGGCTGCGGCTGAGCTGGTTCGATCCCGCGCCGACGGTGGCGCCGGGCCAGCGCTGGGCGCTGGAGCTGCGCCTGCGCCGGCCGCGCGGCACGCAGAATCCGGGTGGCTACGACTTCGAGCGCCGCGCGCTGGAGCAGCGCATCGCGGCCACCGGCTACGTGCGGCGCGCGCTGCAGCCGGAGCCATTGGCCGCAGCCGGCGGCCTCGACGCCTGGCGTGAGCGTCAGTCGCAGGCCCTGGCGGACGCGGTGCCCGCGCCCGGCGCCCGCTTCGTGCGGGCGTTGGCGCTGGGCGATACGCGCGGCCTGGAAGCGCGCGACTGGGAGGTGCTGCGCGCCACCGGCCTGACCCACCTGCTCGCCATCTCCGGGTACCACATCGGTGTGGTGGCCGGCTTCGCCGCGCTGCTCGCGGGTTTGTTCTACCGCGCCTGGCCCGGACTCGGGCTGCGCCTGCCCAGGCCGCAGGGCGCGGCCCTGCTGGCCCTGGCGGGGGCGTTGGGCTACGCCGCGGCGGCGGGCTTCACCCTGCCCGTGCTGCGTGCGCTGCTGATGGTGGCGGTGGCGCTCTCGGCGCGCCTGTTGCGGCGGGCGAACTCGACTGCGCAGTCGCTCGCCCTGGCCCTGCTCGCTTTGCTGCTGGCCGATCCGCTGGCGCTGCTGGCGCCGGGCTTCTGGCTGAGCTTCCTCGGCGTGGCCTGGCTGCTGTGGTGCCTGCCGCGCGGCGACGCCGCGCCCGCCTGGCGCGTGCTGCTCACCGCGCAGGGCGTGGCGGCGATTGGCCTGCTGCCGCTCACGGTCTGGTTCTTCGGCCAGGCGTCGGTGCTCGGGCCGCTGGTGAACCTGGTCGGCATTCCGCTGATCAGCCTCGCCGTGGTGCCGCTGTCCCTGCTCGCGCTGGCGGGCGGCGCGCTGGGCCTGCCGGGCGCCGATCTGGCCGGCCGGCTGGGGGCGTGGATCATGGACCTGAGCTGGCCCTGGCTGGAGCGCATCGCCGATCTCGACGGGGCCCTGGTGTGGCTGCCCGAGCCCGACGCGCTGGCGCTGCTGCTGGCGCTGCTGGGCGGCTTCTGGCTGCTGCTGCCGCGCGGCGTGCCGGGCCGCGCGCTGGGCCTGCTGCTGTTCCTGCCTCTGCTGCTGCCGGCACGCGAGCGTCTTGCGCCGGGCGGGTTCGAACTGCAGGTGCTCGACGTCGGCCAGGGCCTCGCGGTGCTGGTGCGCACGGCCGACCACGCCCTGCTGTACGACGCCGGCCCGGCGTTCCCGGGCGGGCTGGATGCGGGCGAGGCCATGGTGGCGCCGGCCCTGCGCGCGCTGGGCGTGACCCGTCTCGATGCGCTCGTCATCAGCCATGGCGACAACGACCACGCCGGCGGGGCGGAGTCCGTACGACGCGCCTTCCCGCCTGCGCGTGCGTTCGCGCCGAATGGCTGGCAGCCGGAGCGGCACCGGACCTGCGAGGCCGGCCTGGCCTGGGACTGGGACGGCGTGCGTTTTGCCGTCCTGCACCCGACGCCGCACTTTCCCTACCTCGGCAACGATTCGAGCTGCGTGCTGCGCATCGAGGGCGCGCACGGCAGCGCCCTGCTGCCGGGCGACATCGGCGAGGTCGTCGAGCGGCGCCTGCTGCGCGACGCGCGCGCGGCACTGGACGCGGACTGGCTGGTGGTGGCGCACCACGGCAGCCGCAGCTCGTCCTCGCCGGACTTCATCGAGGCGGTGACGCCACGGGCGGCGCTGGTCTCGGCCGGGCACGACAACCGCTTCGGCCACCCCCATCCCGAGGTGATCGAGCGCCTGCGAGCGCGCGGCATCCAAGCGCTCGACACCGGCGCCCTCGGCGCGATCCGGGTCGTGCTGGACGGCAGCGGGCAGGTGGCCTGGCGCCGGCAGAGCCAACGCCGTCTCTGGCACGAACCGCTGCGCTGAAAGCCGGCCGGAGCCCGCCCGCGAGGCTGTATCATCCGCCGCAGTCCCGCACTGGAGTGGCCTTCGCGTGCTAGAACTTTTCCTCGCCGGCGGATGGGTGATGTGGCCCATCCTGATCTGTTCGCTGATCGCCTTCGGCATCATCGTCGAGCGCTTCTGGAGCCTGCGCCGGCGCGAGGTCATCCCGCCCGGACTGGGGCAGGAAGTGCGCGACTGGGCCGCCCAGCACGTGCTCGATCCGGCCCACATCAACACCCTGCGCGGCAACTCGCCGCTGGGCGAGATCCTGGCCTCGGCGCTGGAGATCCGCGAGCGCCCGCGCGAGCAGATCCGCGAGCGGGTGGAGGACGTCGGCCGCCACGTCATGCACCGCCTGGAGCGCTTCCTCAACACCCTTGGCACCATCGCCGGCATCTCGCCCCTGCTCGGACTGCTTGGCACCGTGTTCGGCATGATCCGCATGTTCCTGGGCATCCTCAGCCACGGCGTGGGCGACGCCAGCCGCCTGGCCGGCGGCATCGGCGAGGCCCTGGTGAGCACCGCCGCCGGCCTCTGCGTGGCTATCCCCGCGCTGATGTTCTATCGCTATTTCCGCGGCCTGGTGGGCGAGTACGTGCTGGAAATGGAAAAGCAGGCGATGCTGCTGCTCGACACCATCGATCGCGGCGAGAGCAAGCCGGCGCCGCGTCGGCGGAGCCCGTCGGCATGAACTTCGGCGGCTCCCGCCTGCGCGAGGACCCCGAGATCAGCCTGACCTCGCTGATCGACGTGGTCTTCACCCTGATCATCTTCTTCGTGGTGACCACCACTTTCGACGAACGCAGCGCGCTCAAGCTGGAACTGCCGGAGGCCAGCCGCAACCTGCAGGCCGCGCCCGAGGATCCGCTGGTCGTGGTGGTGGACGAGGAGGGCCGTTTCTACGTCGGCGCGAACGAGGTGATCAAGCGCGACGGCGAATCCCTGCGCGAGGCGATCGAGGCCGTGGCCGGCGAGGACCGCGACCGCCCGGTGATCCTGCGCGGCGACGCGCGCGCCTCGCACCAGGCCGTGATCACGGCGCTGGACGCGCTCGGCCGCGCCGGCTTCAGCCGCATCTCGATCGCCACCGCCACCGCGGCGGACGAGGCCCAGTGAGCACGGCGGCAGCGAACCTGCCCGCCGCCTGGCCGATCTACCGCCGCCTGCTCGGCTATGCGGCCGGCAGCTGGCAGCTGATCGCCGTTGCCCTGCTCGGCATGCTGCTCGAGGCCGGTGCCGCGGCGGCCTTCACCCTGATGATGGAGCCGATGATCGACGGCACCTTCGTCGAGCGCGACGCGCGCGTGATCGCCTGGCTGCCCTGGGCCATCGTGCTGCTCTTCGTGGTGCGCGGCGCGGCCGTGTTCATGGCCGACGTCGGCACCGCGCGGGTTGGCCAGAACGTGGTGATGGCCCTGCGCCAGCAGGTGTTCTCGCGCTACTTGCGCCTGCCGACGCGCTTCTTCGACGGCAATCCCACCGCCACCCTGGTCACGCGCCTGTCCTACAACGCCGAGCAGGTCTACCAGGCCAGCGCCGAGGCGGTGAAGGTGCTGATCACCGACAGCCTGACCATCCTCGGCCTGCTCGCGGTGATGCTCTGGACCAGCCCGATGCTGACCGTGTCGATGCTGGTGCTGGCGCCGCTGATCGGGCTGATCGTCTCGGTCGTTAGCCGGCGCTACCGCCGCATCAACCGCGACATCCAGGGCGGCATCGGGCATTTCACCCACCAGGCCGAGCAGGCCGTGTCGGCCCAGCAGATGGTGAAGGTGTACGGCGGCGAGCCGGGCGAGCGTGAGCGGTTCGATGCGGTGAGCCGCAAGGTGCGCAGCCTGCAGATCAAGGTCGCCGCGACGCGCGCGCTCAGCACCGCGACGGTGCAGATCCT
>JANJTY010000249.1 GCA_024710865.1 Lysobacteraceae bacterium
GCGGGCGCGCCGCAGCCGCCGCCATCGCCTTCGAAGCCGTCCCCGAATACGCGCTGGGCCTGCGCGAGCCCACCGCCGCCAAGCGCGGCGAGGCCCGCTGCGAGCGCGGCGGCACGCTGCGCGGCGCGCATGGCGGCGCTACTCCGCCGCCGCCGGCGGCGGCTGCAGGCGGGCGTGGATCTCGGGCGTCATCATGGCGGCAGCGGAGCCGTACCAGCGGTGGTACTCGGCCACCATCTCGCCGTTCACGATCACTGGATCGGTCTCGGTCAGGCGGCGCGCCTCCTCGATGTCCTCGACCGCGAACAGGAACAGGCCGCGCCAGCCGTCGGGATCGGCCGAGAACGGCCCCGCCATCACCAGCTTGCCCGCATTCGAGAGCCGCTCCATGTTGGCGAAATGGCCGGCGAACATGGCCTTGCGCTCCTCGCCGTCGGGCATCCGCTTCGGTCCGGTCTTGAGGATGACCAGCACGTAGCTGCGCATGCCGCGCTCGTCGGCGCCGAGGCGCTCGGCCAGGGCCGCATCGTAGGCCGGCGCGGTCGCGGCCGGGCCAGGCGATGGCTCGGCGGCTTGGGCCAGGGGCAGCAGGCAGAGCGAGAGGAGCACGGCGAGGCGCAGCATGGCGAAGCTCCGAAGGGTGCAGACGCGCAGACTATCGCCGCCGTCGCCAATCGCAAAGCGATCGCCGCCACTCGCCAGGGCCGCCCCGACACGGCATGCTGCCAAGCTGACCCGACACGGCGGACCTTGGATCCATGCAGGACACCCAGCGCGCCACGCTCGCCGGCGCCAGCGCCATCCTGCTCTGGTCTGCGCTCGCGGTGCTGACCGCCGCCAGCGACGGCATTCCGCCGCTGCAGCTGCTGGCCACGAGCTTCGGCCTGGGCGCCCTGCTGGGCCTGGGCCTGCTGTGGCGCCGCGGAGGAATCCTCGCGGGGCTGCGCCAGCCGCCCGCCGCCGCCCTCCTCGCCAGCGCCGGCCTGGCCGGCTACCACGCGCTCTACTTCACCGCGCTCAAGCGCGCGCCGGTGGTCGAGGCGAATCTGATCAACTACCTCTGGCCACTGCTGATCGTGCTGTTCGCTGCGCTGCTGCCCGGCCAACGGCTGCGCCCGCGGGTACTGGTGGGCACCCTGCTTGGACTCCTGGGCGCTGCACTCGTTGTGACGCGCGGCAGCGCCCTTCAGCTGGCCGACGAACACCTGCCGGGCTATCTCGCGGCGCTCGGCGCGGCCCTGGCCTGGGCGCTCTACTCGGTGCTCAACCGCCGTTTCGCCGCGGTTCCGAGCAGCGCCATCGTCGGCCCCTGTCTCATCACCGCCGTGCTCGGCGCCCTCGCCCATATGATCTTCGAGCAGACGGTCGCACCCACGCCGACCCAGTGGCTGGCGATGCTGGCGATGGGCCTCGGACCGGTCGGCGCCGCGTTCTGGCTCTGGGATACCGGGACCAAGCGCGGCGATCTCGCCCTGCTGGGCCTGCTCAGCTATGCCGCGCCCCTGCTTTCGACCGCCTGGCTTCTGCTGGCGGGCACCGCGCAACCGCATTGGACCCAAGGCCTCGCCGTCGCGCTCCTGATCCTGGGTGCGGTCCTGGCGCTGCGTCCCGCCCGGGACAGCTCGACGGTGCCCTGAGGGCGGGCGATCAAGGTGCGCCGGTGCACGGTGGCTCAGCGATGTTGCCGGCACGCTCGACCGCGAGCGGGCGCGCCGACCGTGGCCCTGTCGCGCCGGAGCAGCAACCTGAACGCTCAGCCTGCACGCTTTGGATGCGTTCAGTTCCGCCTTGCTGCAATCGCGCCACCCCAACAGACGGCGGCGCGCGGCTGCGTCGCCAAGGAGCGCGAAGCATGAACAAGCCTCTTGCCATCGCCATCGCCGCGGCCGTGTTCGGCGGCGGCGCCCTTGCCGCCTTCCAGGCCACGCGCGGCGACTACGCCGAGGTGATCCGGGTCGAGCCGATCATGGAACCGGTGGAGCTGATAGCCGACGTCGTCGCCTCCAGCCCGGTCATCCAGACCGTCGAAGGCACGCGCGAAGTCTGCGAAGAGCGCGTGCAGCAGGTCGGTGTCCCGACGCGCGACCCCAACCGCATCGCCGGCACCGTCATCGGCGCCGTGGTCGGCGCCGCCGTGGGCAACCAGATCGGCGGCGGCAGCGGGCGCCGCGCCGCGACCGCGGCCGGCGCCGTCGGCGGCGCCATCGCAGGGCGCGAGATCCAGGAGCGCCAGCAGGCCGCGCGCAGCCAGACCCGCAGCGAGCAGGTGTGCCGCACCGAGTCGGCCCCGCGCGACGAGGTGGTGGCCTACGAGGTCACCTACCGCCACGAGGGCGAACTCGGCACCTTGCGTACCGACCGCAAGCCGGGCACCACCCTCTCCCTCGGCCACCGCGAAGAGACCGTGGCCTACCTCGTGACCTACCGCCACGAGGACGAGGAGCGCACCCTGCGCCTGAGCGAGGACCCGGGGCGGCGCCTGCCAGTGAAGGACGGCAAGGTGCTGGTGCCGGCCGGCGAAGGCTGACGCCGCCTTCCGGCGCCGCGGCCGACGGCAGATCCGGCCCGCGGCGCCGGCCCACGCGCGGCGGCTTGAACACGCGCGGCATGCAGGGAGCCGGTAAACTATCGGGCTTTGCTTTCCGCCCGACTCCAGGAACCGCCCGCATGGCCCTCAACCCGACCGACCTGTACGACGTCCGCTCCCTCCTCAGCGACGAAGAGCGCGCAGTGCAGGACAGCGTTGCCCGCTTCACCGACGAGAAGGTGCTGCCTATCATCGGCGACTGCTTCGACAAGGGCGTGTTCCCGCGCGAGCTGATCCCGGAGATCGCCGCGATGGGCCTGCTCGGCTCCTCCCTGCCGGAAGAGTACGGCTGTGCCGGCCTCAACGGCGTGTCCTACGGCCTGATCTGCCAGGAACTCGAGCGCGGCGATTCGGGCATCCGCAGCTTCGTCAGCGTGCAGAGCTCGCTCTGCATGTACCCGATCTACGCCTATGGCACGGAGGAGCAGAAGCGCGAGTACCTGCCGCGCATGGCCGCGGGCGAGGTGATCGGCTGCTTCGGCCTGACCGAGCCGCACGGCGGCTCCGACCCGGCCAACATGAAGACCCACGCCAAGCGCGACGGCGGCGACTGGGTGATCAACGGCGCCAAGATGTGGATCACCAACGGCAACCTGGCCCAGATCGCCATCGTCTGGGCCCAGACCGAGGACGGCATCCAGGGCTTCATCGTGCCGACCGACACGCCCGGCTTCACCGCGCAGGAGATCCACCGCAAGATGAGCCTGCGCGCCTCGGTCACCTCCGGCCTGTTCTTCGACAACGTGCGCGTGCCCGATTCGTTC
>JANJTY010000374.1 GCA_024710865.1 Lysobacteraceae bacterium
CAGCGCGCTGTACGGCGAGCCCTGGCTGGTCATCAGCGAACTGCGCGGCGAGGGCCGCGATGCGCAGATCCTGATCGCCGCGCCGCTGGACGAGGCGCGCCTGGCGCGGGAGTTTCCCGAACGCTTCGTGGAGCAGGACCGGGTCTACTGGGACGAGCGCCTGCGCGGCATCGCCGCGGTGCGCGAGCGCCGCTTCGAGGCCATCGTGCTGGACAGCCGGCCGCTGGCGAAACCCGATCCCTCGCGCACCGCGGAGGCCCTGATCGACTACGTGCGGCAGAAGGGCATCGCCGCGCTGCCCTTGAGCGAGGCCGCCAGCCAGTGGCGCGAGCGCGTGGCCTGCCTGCGCGACTGGATGCCCGAGCTGGGCCTGCCGGACTGCGCCGACGCCGCCCTGCTCGAACGCCTCGACGACTGGCTGCGTCCGGCCCTGGCCGGCGTGTCGCGCCTCGATGCGCTGGGCGAGCAGGAACTCACCGAAGCGCTCAAGGCCGGCATCGACTGGAGCCTGCGCCAGCGCATCGATCAGCTCGCGCCCGTCCGCATCAGCGTGCCCTCGGGCATGGAGCGGCGCATCGAGTACCGCCACGGCGAAGCGCCGGTGCTGGCGGTGAAGCTGCAGGAGCTGTTTGGCCTGGCCGACACCCCGCGCATCGCCGACGGCCGCGTGCCGTTGACCCTGCACCTGCTCTCACCCGCCGGCCGGCCGCTGCAGGTGACACAGGACCTCAAGGGCTTCTGGGAGCGCACCTACCCCGAGGTGAGGAAGGAGATGAAGGGGCGGTATCCGAGGCACCCCTGGCCCGACGATCCGTGGTCGGCCACTGCAACGCACAGGGCAAAACCACGCGGGACGTAGCTGGGATCGGGATGCGGCCCACATCGGTTCGGCATCCTGCCTCACCGTGTGGGTCCGGCCCTGCGCAGTCCCTGCTTCGGGCGTTCGCCGGCGCGCGACGGTCCACCGGACCGTCGCCAGCGCGCCTGCTCACCCTTGGCCCGACGATCCGTGGTCGGCCACATCCACGCATCGGGCCAAGCCGAGAGGCACGTAGCAGGAAAGCCGTGATTCGGGATTCGGGATTCGGGATTCGCAAGAGCCTCGCCGAATCTCGCGCTTGGCTGGTGAAGCAGGGCGTAGGTCAGCTCAAGCCGCGCAGCGGTGGAGCCGACGTTGCCGCGGCAGGCGACGGGACTCAGACCTCGACCGGCTCTGGCGGCGTGCGCGCCTTCTGCCGCATCCGCAGCGCGACCACCAACACCCCGCCCAGCACCATGGCGCCGCCCAGCAGCAGGCGCGGGCCGGGGCGGTCGCCGTAGAACAGCACGCCCAAGGCCACGGCGAACACCGGCGTGAGCAGCAGGTAAGGCATGAGAACGGACACCGGATGGCGTTGCACCAGCCAGAAGAACAGGCCGTGGCCCAGCACCGAGGCAATCAGGGCCGAGTACGCGACGCCGGCCCAGGCCACCCAGCTGGCCCCATCGAGCATCGCCTGCTGCCCGCTCTCCAACCAGGCGCTGAGCAGCAGCAGCGGCGCGATGCCGATGATCGCGCTCCAGGCTTGCTGCGACATCGGGGTGAAACCGCGCAGGCCGCGCAGCAGGACGGTGCCGAGCGCGAGCAGGAAGGCCGAGGCCAGCATCAGCAGCAGCGAGGCCGGCGCGGCGAGCACGACCGGATCGAAGCCCAGCACGAGCACGCCAAGGAAACTCACCGCGATGCCGGCACTGGTGCGCCAGCCGATGCGCTCACCCAGCAGCCAGACCGCCAGCAGGGTGGCCATGGGGATGTAGCTCTGCATGACGATCGCGGGCGAGGCCAGGTTGCCGGCCAGCTTCAGGGCCCAGAAGCTCAGGCCGAAGTGCAGCGCGCCGTTGAGCAGGGCCACCGCGACCAGGCGCGGCCACTGGCCAGGCGCCGGGCGGGTCAGGAAGGGCAGCAGCAACAGCGCCACCAGCACCAGGCGCAGGGCGGTGAAGAGGAAGGGCGGAAACTCGCGCAGGGCCAGCGCGGAGGTGAGGAAGTTGCCGGCCCAGGCCAGGCAGATAACCAGGACCAGCAGCAGGTGGCGGATCGGCATGGGCAGGTGCGTCCGGGCGCCGGCTCAGAGCGGCAGGCCGAGACGGCGGTAAAGCTTGGCCAGCAGCCAGAGCGGACCGATCAGCAGGTAGGTGAGGTCGGTGAGGAAGGACGGCCGGCGGCCTTCGAACACGTGGCCGATGAACTGGCCGATCCAGGCCAGCACGAACACCGCGGCGGCGAGGATCAGCAGGCCCTGCGCACCGAGCGCACCGTGCAGGGCGTGGGTGAGGAAGCCGAAACCGGCGAACACCGCGCACATGCCGAGCGCGAGCGGACGCGACAGCCGCCAGTACCCGATCAGCACCAGGGCCATGCCGAGCCCTGCCCACAGGCCCGGCCGCCCGAGCAGCGGCGGCACCGGAATGACCCACACCGCGGCGATCACGCTCCACACGATCGGCGGCACGCACAGCCAGTGGATGACCTGGTTGAGCGGGTGACGGTGGTCCTCGGCGTACTGGCCGAGGTAGCGCTCGACGCGGCGGCGCGGCGGGAGTGACACCTCGGCTTCGTTCATCGGCGGCGCGCCTGCGCGCATCCGGCCGTCCGCAGTGCGCGACGGACCGACATCGCCTCACTCCTCGCCGATCAGGCGGCGCACCGCCTCGGCGTAGCGCTGGCGGGTGCCCTCGATGATCTCCGCCGGCAGGCTGGGGCCGGGCGCGGTCTTGTTCCAGTCCAGCGTCTCCAGGTAGTCGCGCACGTACTGCTTGTCGAAGCTGGGTGGGCTGAGCCCGACGCGGTACTGGTCGGCCGGCCAGAAGCGCGAGGAATCGGGCGTCAGCATTTCGTCCATCACGCGCAGCTCGCCGTCCTGGTCGAGGCCGAACTCAAGCTTGGTGTCGGCAATCAGGATGCCGCGCTCGGCCGCGAACGCCGCCGCGAAGCGGTAGATGGCCAGGGTCGCCGCACGCACCTGCTCGGCCAGGTCGGGGCCGATCAGTTGCACCACGGCGTCGAAGCCGATGTTCTCGTCGTGCTGGCCGACCGCGGCCTTGGTCGAGGGCGTGAAGATCGGCTCTGGCAACTGCTCGGCCAGGTGCAGGCCGGTCGGCAGGCGGATGCCGCAAACCTCGCCGCTGGCGTGGTAGTCCTTCCAGCCCGAGCCGATCAGGTAACCACGCGCGATGGCCTCCACCGGCAGCGCCTTGAGGCGCTTGGCCACCACGGTGCGCTCGCGGTAGAGCTGTGGATCGACCTGCGGCGGCAGCACCTGCGAAAGCGGAATGCCGGACAGGTGGTTGGGCATCAGCTCCGAGGTCCGCGCGAACCAGAAGTTGGAAAGCCGGGTGAGCAGTTCGCCCTTGCCAGGGATGGGGTCTGGCAGCACCACGTCGAAGGCCGAGAGCCGGTCGGTGGCGACGATCAGCAGGCGGTTCTCCGGCAGCTCGTAGACATCGCGCACCTTGCCCCGATGCAGCAAGGGC
>JANJTY010000379.1 GCA_024710865.1 Lysobacteraceae bacterium
GGTCGAAGGCGGGCTGACCCGCACCCGCACCGGTGAGCTGTCGGTGCAGGCCGGCGCGATCCGCCTGCTGACCAAGTCGCTGCGCCCGCTGCCCGACAAGTTCCACGGCATGACCGACGTCGAGCAGCGCTACCGCCAGCGTTACGTCGACCTGATCGTGAATCCGGAGGCGCGCGAGGTCTTCGTACAGCGCTCGCTGATCGTGCGCGCGATGCGGGCCTGGCTCGATGCGCGGCGCTTCCTGGAAGTGGAAACGCCGATGATGCAGATCATCCCCGGCGGCGCCACCGCGCGGCCCTTCGTCACCCACCACAATGCGCTCGGCATCGACCTTTACCTGCGCGTGGCGCCCGAGCTGTACCTCAAGCGTCTGGTCGTGGGCGGCATGGAGCGGGTCTACGAGATCAACCGCAACTTCCGCAACGAGGGCGTCAGCACGCGCCACAACCCCGAGTTCACCATGCTCGAACTCTACGAGGCCTATGCCACGTACGAGGACATCATGGACCTGACCGAGGGCCTGATCCGCGACGTGGCGCAGCAGGTGTTCGGGCGCAGCGTCTTCACCTGGGAAGGCGTCGAGGTGGACCTGGCGCCGACCTTCCGCCGCTGGCGCATGGACGAGGCGGTTTGCCACCACAATCCCGAGATCGATATCGCGATCTTCAGGGCGCAGGACCGCAGCGCCATCGCCGCGCACTGCGCGCACCTCGGCCTTGCGATCAAGCCGGCCTGGGGCTGGGGCCGCCTGCTGCTGGAGATCTTCGAGAAGACGGTCGAGCATCACCTGCAGCAGCCCACCTTCATCACCCACCATCCGGTCGAGGTCAGCCCGCTGGCGCGCGAATGCGACGCCGAGCCGGGCGTGACCGACCGCTTCGAGCTGTTCGTCTGCGCGCGCGAGCTGGCCAATGGCTTCTCCGAGCTGAACGACGCCGAGGACCAGGCCGCGCGCTTCCGCGCCCAGGTCGAGGCCAAGGAGGGCGGCGACGACGAGGCCATGCACTTCGATGCCGACTACATCCGCGCGCTGGAGGTCGGCATGGCCCCGACCGGCGGTCTCGGCATCGGCATCGACCGCCTGGTCATGCTGCTGACCGACAGCGCTTCGATCCGCGATGTGCTGCTTTTCCCCTACATGCGCCCGGAGCAGTCCGAGTAATGCGGGCCAGTCGCATTCCATCCGGCGCCATCCCCTGCTAGCCTTGGACCCCGAGTCCAGAGAGCGGGCCGCCGGCAGGGGGGAGCCATCATGCAGGGTGCATCCAGCGGACTGAAGCCGGGAATCCGGCCATCGCGTAGCCTGGTTTCGGGCCAGGCCCGGATTCGTGTCGGCCTGCAGGAGTGGACCGGCGATCTCCAGGATCTGTCGATCGGCGGCCTGTCGCTGGCCCGGCCCAAGGGCTTCGCCCTGGCGCCCGGGTCGAGCGCCGACATCGAGATCCAGATTCCCGGCGAGCACGCCTTCCGCCTGCGCGGCGACGTGGCCCGGCTCGACGAAGAGCGCGTGGCCTTCCAGTTCGAGCCGCTCACGCCGGCGATGGAGCAGGACATCAAGCGCCTGATGCACACACGCGGCCGCTTGCGCGACGACATCGGCGGGCGCTGACCGTTGCCCTGAAACGGAAACGAAAACGGAAAGGGCCAGCATGCGCTGGCCCTTTCGCGTTCGAGCGGCTGAAAGCGGCGTGCCGCGGCCTTAGCCCGGTTTGGCGGCGGCGGCCGACTCGCGCAGCTCGCGGCGCAGGATCTTGCCCACGTTCGACTTGGGCAGTTCGGTACGGAACTCGATGAAGCGCGGCTGCTTGTAGCCGGTCAGTTCGGTGCGGCAGTGGTTCTTGATGTCCTCGGCGGTCAGGGCCGGATCCTTCTTCACGATGACCACCTTGACCGCTTCGCCGGACTTCTCGTCCGGCACGCCGACGGCCGCCACCTCCAGTACGCCGGGGTGGGTGGCGATCACGTCCTCGATCTCGTTCGGGTACACGTTGAAGCCCGAGACCAGGATCATGTCCTTCTTGCGGTCGACGATGTAGAAGAACCCGCGCTCGTCCATGCGCGCCATGTCGCCGGTGTGCAACCAGCCTTCCGGGTTGATCGATTTGGCGGTGTCCTCGGGTCGCTGCCAGTAGCCCTTCATCACCTGCGGGCCGCGGATGCACAGTTCGCCGACCTCGCCCAGCGGCAGCGGCTGGTCCTGTTCGTCGCGGATGCTGACCTCGGTCGAGGAGATCGGCAGGCCGATCGAACCGTTGTACTCGGGCAGGTCGAGCGGATTCATGCAGGCCGCGGGCGAGGTCTCGGTCAGACCGTAGGCCTCGACCAGGGTGCAGCCAGTGACCTTCTTCCAGCGCTCGGCCACCGCGCGCTGCACCGCCATGCCACCGCCGAGCGAGAGGTGCAGGTTGGAGAAGTCGAGCTGGTCGAAGCCGGGCGTGTTGAGCAGGCCGTTGAACAGCGTGTTGACGCCGGTGATGGCGGTGAAGCGGCGCTCGGACAGGGCCTTGACGAAGCCCGGCATGTCGCGCGGGTTGGTGATCAGGTGATTCACCCCGCCGAACTTCATGAACACCAGGCAGTTCGCGGTCAGCGCGAAGATGTGGTAGAGCGGCAGCGCGGTGATGATGGCCTCGGCGCCCTCCTTCACGTTGGTGCCGAGCCAGACCGAGGACTGCTGCATGTTGGCCACGAGGTTGCCGTGGGTCAGCATCGCGCCCTTGGCCACGCCGGTGGTGCCGCCGGTGTACTGCAGGAAGGCAATGTCGGAGTGGCCGAGTTCGATCGAGGGCAGGGTCTTTCCGTGGCCGCGCGCCAACGCCTCCTTGAATCGGATCGCGCCGTCGATGCGGTAATCCGGGATCGCCTTCTTCACGTACTTGAGCACGAAGTTGACGATCGCGCCCTTGGGGAAGCCGAGCAGGTCGCCGACGCCGGTGGTGATCACCTGGCGCACCTGGGTGTCCTTCAGTACCTCGGACAGGGTGTGGGCGAAGTTGTCCAGCACCACGATGGCGGAGGCGCCCGAGTCGGTGAGCTGATGACGCAGCTCGCGCGCGGTGTACATCGGGTTGGTGTTGACCACGGTCAGCCCGGCGCGCAACACCCCGAAGATCGCGATCGGGTACTGCAGCACGTTGGGCAGCATGATCGCGACCCGCTCACCCTTCTTGAGCTTGAGGTCGTGGATCAGGTAGTTGGCGAACTGGGCGCTGAGACGGTCGACATCGGCGTAGGTGAGCGTGCGCCCCATGTTCTCGAACGCGGGACGGTCGCGGAACTTCTCGCAGGCGCGCGACAGCACCGCGACGATGGAGGAGAACTCCGCCATGTCGATCTGCGCCGGAACGCCGGCCGGATAGCTCCCTAGCCAGGGCTTCTCAACACTCATGCCTTCCTCCCTCCCGATAAAGGCGATTTTTCCGGTGCGGGCCGGGCGCTTGGGCCTTGCCCCCTGTGACGATCGATTGGACCATACGCCCCCGTAGCAGGCAAGGCGGAGAAGGGCGTGGATCGAAGGAACATGAGGGCTTGGGCACTGGTCGTGGTCATCGTGCTCGCGGCGTGTTCACGCGGGCCCGACGAAACCGCGCTGCGCGAGCGGATCGACGCCATGGTGGAGGCGGTGGAGGCGCGCGAGCCGCGCGCATTCATGGAGGGAGTCTCCGCCGACTTCGCGGGCGACGAGGGCCTGGATCGGGAGCGTCTGCAGGGCTATCTGCGCGCGCAGCTGTTGCGCAATGCCAGCATCGGCGTCACCGTGCTGTCGACCGACCTTACCCTGCACGGCGAGCGCGCCACCGTGGTGCATGGCGTCCTGCTCAGCGGTGGCGAGGGTGGCCTGCTGCCGGATCGCCTGCGCCGGCTGCGGATCGAGAGCGGCTGGCGCTTCGGCGAGGACGGCTGGCAGCTCTACGCCGCGCGCTGGCAGCCGGACGCGGAATGATCAGGGCGCGGCACCTGCTGGCCCGAGTCGATCCAGGGCGAGGGCGAGCAGGGCGCGGGTGCCGACGTCGAGCGAGGCCTCGTCGAGGAAGAACTCTGGCGAGTGGTTGTTCGGCACGCTGGCGAGGTCCGCGTCGGGGGGACTCGATCCGACGAAGAAGAGGAAGCCGGGCACGCGCTGGGCATAGGCGCCGAAGTCTTCGGCCACGGTCATCAGGCCCAGCTCGACGAGGCGCTCGGAGCCGACCACGCCGGCCAGCACCGGCAGGGACGCTGCCGTGAGGGCGGGATCGTTGACCGTCACCGGCGCGTTCTGCACCACGGTCAGTTCGGCGCTGCCGCCCGCGGCTTCGGCGATGGCCGAGGCGGTGCGGCCGAAGCGCTGGATCACGTCCTCGCGCACGGCCATGTCGAAGGTGCGCAGGGTGCCTTCCATCTCCGTCGTATCGGGGATGATATTGAAGCGAATGCCGCCCTGGATGCGGCCTGCGGTGAGCACCACGGGCGAACTGGCGATGTCGATCTGGCGGGCAATGATGGCGTGGCTGGCGGTGAGGGCCTGGGCCGCGATCGAGATCGGGTCGACCCCCGTCCATGGCCGCGAACCGTGGGTCTGGCGCCCCTGCACGCTCAGCACCCAGCGGTCGGCGCTGGCCATCATCGGTCCGCTGCGGTAGCCCAGGCTGCCGACTGGCAGCGTGGCCCAGACGTGCAGGCCGTAAATCGCGACCGGTGCGACCGGGTCGAAGATGCCCTCGGCCAGCATCATCTTGGCGCCGCCGTCCTCGGGCGGCGGCGGGCCTTCCTCGGCCGGCTGGAACACGAACAGCACCTCGCCGGCGAGTTCCTCGCGCACCGAGGCCAGGGCCTGCGCCACCCCCATCAGGATCGCGACGTGGGCATCGTGGCCGCAGGCGTGCATCACGCCGGTGGTCTGCCCGGCGTACTCGGTCGTCACCTTCGAGGCGAAGGGCAGGTCGACCCTCTCGGTCACCGGCAGCGCGTCCATGTCGGCACGCAGCGCGATGCGCGGGCCGGGTCGACCCCCACGCAGCAGGCCGGTCACACCGGTGTGGGCGATGCCGGTCCTGACCTCCATGCCAAGGGCCTGCAGGTGCGCGGCTACCAAGGCCGCGGTGCGGAGCTCGCGGTTGCCGAGCTCAGGGTGCTGGTGGATGTCGCGTCGCCACTCGATCACCCGGTCGCGCACGGACGGCGCGAGCGCGTCGGGCGCGGGCGCGGCCTGGGCGGCCAGCGGCAGCAGCAGGGCGGCCAGCAGGCCATGGCGCAAGTGGGACATGCGGATACTCCGTGGCTCGTTCCCAAGCATGCTAACCCGAGGTCGTGCCGTTAGGTCGATGCTTGACCGGCGCTGAACGGCGGCGCTGGTCTCGCTCTTGTGCGCACTACGGGCATGGCGTCTACTTCGACCATGCGCTACTCAGGCGTCAACCATCGGATTCGCGCGAGCCTCCACTGCCTCGCCGCCGGGCTGATGCTGATGCCGATCGTTCTCTCCGCCGCGGCCCCTGGCGGCGCCATCGCCTTGCCAGCGCCCGATCGGATACTGGCTGTGAGCGACGACATGCGCCGCTTCCTCGCCGAGCAGGTCTCGGACCACGCGCAGTCGCCGTTGGCACGGCAGCGCCTCTTGATGGAGGCGGTGTTTAGCCAGGCCGGCCTCGATCTGACCTACGACGACAGCGTCACGCGCACCGTTTCAGAGACCTTTCGCGACCGGCGCGGCAACTGTCTGTCCTTCACCTTGCTCTATGTGGCACTGGCGCGCGAACTCGGCCTGAACGTCTCGTACCAAGAGGTCAGCGACAGTCTGTGGCACCGCCAGGGCGACACCATTCTGAAGCGCGCACACATCAACGTGTTGGCCCATCTCAGCGGTCGCCGCCACATCGTCGACTTCGAGCCCGGCCTGCAGTTCGCGGCGCCCCGCACCCGCATCGTGTCCGAGGCGCGCGCCTTGGCCCATTTCTACAACAATCGCGGGATGGAGCTACTGCTCGACGGGCGGGTCGAAGAGGGCGTCGCCTGGGTGCGGCGCGCAACCGAACTCGATCCCAGGTTCGTGCCGGCGTGGTCGAACCTCGGCGTGGCCCTGCGCAAGAGCGGTCGGGACTCCGAGGCGGAGAGGGCCTATCGCGCTGCGCTGGAGATGGAACCGCTGAATGTGCAGGCGCTGTCCAACCTCATGAGTCTGATGCAGCGACGCCAGGACGCGGACGAAGCCGCCAGGCTGGAAAAACGTCTGAGGCAGGCACGCCGCGGTGACCCCTACAGCCAGTACGAGGACGGACTGGCGGCCGAACGCCACGGTAACCTCGACCAGGCGTTGCGTCTGTTTCGACGCGCGGTGCGCCTGCAACCGGGCGACGAGATGTTCCACCTCGCCCAGTTTCGCGTCTATTACCGACTGGGTGACCAGCGCCGCGCCCAGGAGGCTCTGGTGCGCGCCGGCGAGTTGGCGCGTGCGGGCCCGGATTCTGCCATCGGCCGCAAGTTCGGCCTTCTCGGCCTGACGCCCCCGAATCCTGCCCCAGCGGCGGTCGCGGCCTCGCGGTCGGTGCGTGTTCAGGAGTTGAGCCCGCCGCGCTCGACCCTCACCCAGCGCGTGTTCTGAGCGCGATGACAAGGCGCGTCTTCAGTCTGGCGGATGTCCCGCCGGATGAAGCAGAGGACGTCCGGCGCCTGCTGCGCGCGTCCGCGATCGAGTTCTTCGAAACGCCAGCGACGCTCTGGATCTTCGCCGGCGCGCTGTGGGTTGGAAACGACGAGGATTTCGCTCGTGCCCGCAGCCTGATCGATACCTACCAGGTCGAACGCGCCGCGCGGGTGCGGAACGAACTGATGCAGTCGCCGCCGACATCGGCCTGGAGGGAGCGACCGCTGCAGGTGCTGCTGGTGATCCTTGCCGTGCTCGGTGCCCTCGCGCTCTCGGCCCTGCCGTACTTCCTGCTCACCGGCTGAGCTTCACGGCTGAACGGGCGCTGGCTGCGGCACCCCTGACCTTCGTCACGGCATGACTGCTGGCCCGTAACGATTCGGCGCCGACGGTGCATCGTATTCGGCATGGGCGCGCTCGCGATGCCGTCGCGGTGACGGATCGGTCCCGCGCCCCGTGCGAAAGGAGTACGCCATGTCCCTGCCTGTCTCGTTCACCCTCGATGCCTCGGGCCTGCGGCCCTTTACCGAGGCCTGGCGCTCGGCCTCGGCCTCGCTGCGCGACGGCACGGACGGCCGTGGTGTCGCGCATCAGGCGCGCCGCCGCTTTGCGGAGCTGACGCTGGAGGACGTGCCGGGCTTCGTGCGCCAGCGTCTCGGCGTGGTGCCGGTGCTGGCCGACTGGCTGTGCGACGCGCGCTGGCCATTGCCGGGGCCGATCATGGCTGACGTAGCTGGCGCACTGGTCTACTTCAGTGACCAGTGCGACCTGATCCCGGACGCCAATCCGCGCTTCGGCCTGCTCGACGATGCGGTCGTGATCGAACTGGCCCTGCGTGAGCAGCGCGACGAGTGGCTGGCCTGGCTGGCCTTCGACGCGGCGCGCATGCGGCACCCCGAACTGGGCGACCTGCTCGACCGCGAGGGCTGGCTGGGGCTGAGCGAGCGCCAGCGGTTGCGCCTGTATCGCGCTGCGGCACCGGCGCGCGAACTCGATCCCGCGGCCCTGGCCGCAACCTTCCGCGTGCATTGACCGGCGGGTCTGGCGCTGGCCGAGGCTGGAGCCTCGGCCAGCAACAGGGCGGCGCACGGCGGCGTCGGATGCGAGGGCCGGTCGCGCCCTCGCTGCGCGCCTACGCCGGAGGGCGATCCAGCCCCAGCTCGCGCAGGATGCCCTTCGCCGCCTCGCGTCCTTCATAGACGGCGGTGACCACCAGATCCGCGCCGCGCACCATGTCGCCGCCGGCGAACACCTTCGGATTGGCGGTGGCGAAGCGCGTGCCATCGGCCACGACGCGCCCGTCGGGATGCAGCTCGACGCCGAGTTCGGCCAGCCAGGCTGGCGGGCTGGGGCGGAAGCCGAAGGCCATGATCACCGCATCGGCGGGCAGGTCCTGCTCGCTGCCGGGGATGGCCTCCGGCGCGCGTCGGCCGCGCGCGTCGGGCGGGCCGGGGCGGGTTTCGACCACGCGCACGGCCTGCGCCTGGCCCGCGCCGACGATGGCCACGGGCTGGCGGTTGAACAGGAAGGCCACGCCTTCGTCGCGCGCGTTCTGTACCTCGCGGCGCGAGCCGGGCATGTCGGCCTCGTCGCGGCGGTAGGCGCAGGTGACCGAGGCCGCGCCGAGACGGATCGACGTGCGCACGCAGTCCATGCCGGTGTCGCCGCCGCCCAGAACCACCACGTGCTTGCCGGCAAGGTCCGGCACCTCGGCGTCGCTGCGGCCCAG
The DNA here is from genome assembly GCA_024710865.1 of Lysobacteraceae bacterium. GTDB lineage: Bacteria > Pseudomonadota > Gammaproteobacteria > Xanthomonadales > Xanthomonadaceae > JANJTY01. The sequence goes on from JANJTY010000379.1 coordinate 8,349, forward strand.
CACGCGGCGCACGTTGCCGATCAGGAAGGGCAGGGCCCAGTGCACGCCGGGCAGGTCCTGTCCCGGCAGCTTGCCGTCGACATAGGCATAGGTGCCAAGGCCCAGGAACAGCGCATCGAAGTCGCGCG